>DMCY01000019.1 GCA_003451675.1 Candidatus Atribacteria bacterium | reverse complement strand
TACCTTTGCGGCAATGACCTCTGACCGGGCTTATAGAAAAGGGTTGAGTAAAGAGGTGGCCATCGAGGAGTTGAAAAGAGTAGCCGGGACTCAGCTTGATCCTGAAATCGTGAAGGTCTTTATCGAGAAGGTGATGTCAAAAGGAGGAAAATAGTTCAGCCTTTTCATTCTTACCGAAATTTCTGCTTTGTATAACTTTAGAATTATTATCTAATGGATAAAAAGGGGACAGACTACTTTTTTAGATTTATCTTTTGGATTAAATAAGTAGCCTGTCCCCTTTTTATAAAATAAGCCTGAAGTTGTATTTATATATTAAAATAATTTGAGTTTTAAGCTGATTTTGTTATATACTTATAAAGGTTTATTATGCAAAAAGGCAAATGATTTATTTAATAGATTATCGATTGAGTCTGTAGGTAGAGGGCACGATGTATCGTGCCCACAGGTGTCTCACCCTAACTCTCCCCCCAAGGGCGAGGGGACAAAAAATACAAGAAGAGAAAAAAATGAGTTCTAATTCCCATAATATAGAAAAGAAAATAGAGGAATTAAGAGGAAAGATTAGATATCATAATTATCGCTATTATATTTTAGATGATCCAATTATCTCTGATGCTGAATACGACCAATTAATGAAAGAATTAGAAGAATGGGAAACTGAATATCC
The DNA here is from genome assembly GCA_003451675.1 of Candidatus Atribacteria bacterium. The sequence goes on along the minus strand of DMCY01000019.1, from coordinate 73,195 downwards.
TCAGTATATTAACTCTTCTTCTCCTACTCAGAGAGTAGGAATAGAGCCAGTTTCTGGATTTACTACAGTAAAACATATTACTCCCATGTTGAGTTTGGCGAATGCTTTTTCGATCGAAGAACTACGAGCCTTTGACCAGAGGATTAAAAAAATAATTTATGAACAAAAATTAGAATATGTGGTAGAGCTAAAGATTGACGGACTGGCCGTTGCTTTAGTCTACGAAAACGGTATATTCGTAAGAGGAACAACTCGGGGGAATGGGGTAACCGGAGAAGAGGTTACCTCCAATCTTAGGACTGTAAAAACTATTCCCTTAAAATTGTTCGGTGAAAATATACCTCCTCGTATCGAGGTATACGGGGAAGTTTATATGAAAAAGAGCGATTTTAAAAAGCTAAATGAAGAGAGAACAAAAAATGGAGAGAGTCTATTTGCTAATCCGCGGAATGCAGCAGCCGGTTCAGTAAGGCAACTTGACCCTCGAATTACCGCTCAAAGGCATTTAGATACTTTTATTTATAGAGCAACTTTTCCCGTGGGAAATAAATTCAATACCCATATGGAAGTTTTAAATTATCTAAAAAAAAGTGGATTTAAAGTAAACCCCCATATTAAACTTTGTCAGGATATAGAAGAAGTTATAAATTACTGCTTGCAATGGATAGAAAAGAAAGAAGAATTGGATTATGAGATTGACGGAATGGTAGTCAAGGTTAATTCCTTGAGGATGAGAGAAGAATTGGGATCAACTACTCGAAGTCCCCGCTGGAGTATTGCTTATAAGTTTCCTGCTCAACAATTGACCACGAAAGTTCAGGATATTATCATTCAGGTAGGGAGAACGGGAGCCCTAACTCCGGTGGCAATACTTGATCCGGTTAGGATATCCGGTTCAGTGGTGAAGAGAGCTACTCTGCATAATGAAGATGAAATTAGAAGAAAAGATGTTCGAATTGGAGATATTGTTTTAATTCAAAAAGCGGGAGAAGTTATTCCGGAGGTAGTAAAAGTAATTAAGGAGAAAAGAACCGGCAAAGAAAAAGAATTTGTTATGCCCACTCAATGTCCGGTATGTGGGGCAAAGGTATTCAGGCCGGGAGGCGAAGTAGTCTCTCGATGCAATAGCCTTGCTTGCCCAGCCCAAATAAAGGAAAGAATCAGACATTTTGCCTCTCGAGATGCTATGGATATTGAGGGGTTAGGTCCGGCCATAATTGAGCAATTAGTGAAAAATAAATTAATTAAAGATATTTCGGATTTATATTTTTTAAAAAGAGATGATTTAATCTCTCTTGAGCGGATGGCTGAGAAATCTGCAGATAATTTATTAGATGCTATTGAAAAGAGTAAGAAGAAATCTTTAGCTAACTTAATCTATGGTTTGGGGATACGTTATGTGGGAGTTCATACCTCAGAAGTTATTACCAGATACTACCCTACTTTAGATAAATTTAAAAAAGCTAATTTAGAAGAATTAATCGAGATTAATGAAATTGGTCCTAAAATTGCAGAAAGTATAATTCTTTTCTTTAAGGAAAAGGAAAATTTAACTATTATTGAAAGATTAAGAAGTGCTGGTCTGAATTTTGGTCAAGAAGAAGAGAAAATGAGAGAAGAAAAAGGAGTTCAGATATTAGCCGGAAAGCAATTTGTCTTAACCGGTACTTTAAAGGATTTTACCCGTACCCAAGCTAAAGAAATAATCACTGAATTGGGGGGCCGAGTTACTGGCAGCGTAAGCAAAAAAACAGATTATGTTGTTGCCGGTGAAGGTTCCGGGTCAAAATATCAAAAGGCTATAGAATTAGGTGTACCTATAATTAATGAAGAGGAATTCAAGAAAATAATCACGGAAAATAGTTAGTTAGTTACTTGGTTAGCTGGTTATCAAATTTATAGTTTACTAATTAACTAATTGATAGACAGGCGAGACGCCTGTCCTACGAGGGGAAGTTGAATCACGATCCCTCTAGATATATTTGTTCACGCGATATGCAATATAAATTTATTCTAGTTCCTAGTTTTTTCCTTTTATTTTCTTAACCAGCTAACCAAGTAACTAACTAACCAACTAACTAATTCTTCACGAGATACGAGATACGAATAAAACATGGAGGATAAGTTTTATTATGACTGAAAAAATAATTACTAAAAAAGAAGTAGAACATGTTGCTAAATTAGCTAAATTAGAATTTAACGAAGGAGAAAAAGAAGAATTTACTTCTCAGTTAAACTCAATTTTAGATTATTTCAAAAAATTAAATGAACTTGATACTGAAAGAGTTGAGCCTACTGCTTATGTTATTTCCATGCCTAATCTACTGAATGAAGATGTGGTGAAACCTTCTTTATCTCAGGATGAAGTCCTTTCCAATGCTAGGTATATTAAAAAAGGGTATTTCAAAGTTCCTAAAATAATGTAATAGATGAATATTGTAGAGCGAAAAGCGCAAAGCTCAAAACGAAAAACCATAATTCAAAACTCAAAATTACGGAGTGCGGGGAACAATTACGGGCAGGATTAACGGATAAGAAATACAAAAGATATAAATGGATCATATTTAAATACAAAAAATAAAACAAAAAATAGGAATATAAAATAAAAGTAGATTCCCATTTTCATGGGAATGACAGAGAAGAGAGTGGGAACGACAAGGGGTTCGATTTATCGAACCCGCAAAGGACCGGGTCGGATAAATCCGACCCCTACAAAAATATAAATACAAAGACGCAAAGATAGGTATAATATATTGCAAAACACTAAGCTTAATTAAAGCAAGAGGAGGAAAAATAATTGACCTTAAACCAATTAACCGCTCATGAAGTCGTTAACTTAATTAAAAAAAAGAAAATTACTGCCTATGAAGTTATTCAAGATATTTTTAATCAGATAGATAAAGTAGACAATTTGATCAAAGCCTTTCTAGTTATAAACCAAGAAGAAGCATTAAAGCAAGCTGAAGAAATAGACGCAAAAGTGAAAAACGGAGAAGAAGTTCCTCCCTTAGCCGGAGTAGCTGTTGCCGTAAAGGATATAATAGCTACTCGAGGAACGGAGACTACTTGTGGCTCTAAAATATTAAAATGTTTTATCCCGCCCTATAATGCTACAGTAATTAATAAATTAAAGGAAGCAGGGGCCATAATAATAGGAAAAACCAATATGGATGAGTTTGCTATGGGATCATCTACTGAAAATTCTGCTTTTGGTCCTACTCATAATCCCTGGGATTTAGAAAGAGTGCCCGGTGGTTCCAGCGGTGGTTCGACTGCTGCAGTAGCGGCAGATGAGACTTTTGTTGCTTTAGGTACAGATACCGGAGGCTCTATACGTCAACCTGCATCTCTCTGTGGAATGGTGGGATTAAAACCGACTTATGGAAGGGTCTCCAGATACGGTTTGGTTGCCTATGCCTCGTCTTTAGATCAGATAGGGCCTATAACCAAAGATGTGACCGATTGTGCTTTAGTAATGAAAATTATAAGCGGACATGATAATATGGATTCCACTTCCGTAAATTTAGAAGTTCCTGATTATCTAAAATCCTGCCAGGTAGGAATAAAAGATTTAAAAATAGGTGTTCCTAAGGAGTATTTCATCGAAGGAATAGACCCGGAAGTAAAAAGTGCCCTGGATAGAGCTTTGAAAATATTTGAAAAATTAGGAGCGAAAATTGAAGAAGTATCATTACCCCACACGGGATATTCTCTGCCCACTTATTACTTGATTGCTACCGCAGAAGCAAGTTCAAACTTAGCGCGATATGATGGAGTGCAATATGGTTATAGAACAGAAGACCATAAAGATCTGTCCTCTATGTATCAGAAGACCAGAAGTGAAGGTTTCGGAAGTGAAGTAAAAAGAAGAATTATGCTGGGTACATATGCCTTGAGTTCAGGTTATTATGATGCTTATTACTTGAAAGCCCAGAAGGTTCGTACTTTAATAAAAGAAGATTTTGATAAAGCATTTAGTAAATATGATATCCTTGTTACCCCTACTTCTCCAACCCCTGCTTTTAAGCTGAAGGAGAAGGTATCAGATCCTTTAACTATGTATCTCTCTGATATTTATACTATCCCTATTAATTTAGCCGGTATACCTGCAATTTCTCTTAATTGCGGATACAGCAAGGATAATCTGCCTATAGGTTTACAAATTATAGGCAAGCATTTTAGCGAAGAGACTATATTACGAGCAGCCTTTAACTATGAACAAAATAATGATGTAGAAAAGAAGAAGCCATCGATAAAACCAGCAAAACATAAGGAGGCAACAAAATGAAAGAAGAAGTAGTAATCGGTTTAGAAATTCATATTCAATTAATGACTAAAGCAAAAATGTTCTGTTATTGCAGCACTGATTACATTGGAAAAGAACCCAATACCAATACCTGTCCGGTGTGTTTGGGTTTACCCGGTTCACTTCCCGTACTTAATAAAAAAGTATTAGAATTTGCCATAAGAACTGCGGTGGCTTTGAATTGTAAAGTAAATCAGATAAGCAGATTTCACCGAAAAAATTATTTTTACCCCGATTTACCTAAAGCTTATCAGATATCTCAGTATGATATTCCTATAGGGATAAATGGATATATGGAGATTTCGCTCCCCGAAAGTAAAGAAAAGCACAGGATCGGAATTACCCGGGTTCATATAGAGGAAGATGCCGGTAAACTGGTTCATGAAGGGGATATCGCTTCCGCATCTTATTCTCTGGTAGATTATAACCGTTGCGGAATTCCTCTGGCAGAAATTGTAACCGAGCCTGATTTTCGTTCTCCCGAAGAAGCTCGAATATTCTTGGTAAAGTTAAGAAGTATAGTCCAGCATTTGGGAGTATGTGATGGCAATATGGAAGAAGGTTCGATGCGTTGCGATGCCAATGTTTCACTTAGAGATGCGAAAACCGGTGCTTTAGGTACCAAGGCAGAAATAAAGAATATGAATTCTTTTAAGGCAGTCAAGAAAGCCTTGCAATTTGAGGTGGACCGCCAAAAGAAGCTCTTGGCTGAGGGAGTAAAAATAGTTCAGGAAACCAGGCACTGGGATGAATCAAAGAATGTTACTGTCTCAATGCGAAGCAAAGAAGAGGCTCATGATTATCGTTATTTCCCTGAACCGGATCTTTTGCCTCTTAAGGTAGATCTAAAAATGATTGACAAGATCAGGAAAAACCTTCCCGAATTGCCCGAAGCAAGAAGAGAGCGGTTTGTTAAAAATTATCAAATTCCCGAATATGATGCAGAGATATTAACTTCCAGCAAAGCATTAGGTGATTATTACGAGAGAGCTGCTTCCCTATATACTGATAAAAAAGTTATAAGTAATTGGATTATGGGGGAATTACTACGTAATTTGAATGAAGAAAAAAAAGAGATAGAGTATTCTCCTGTTTCTCCAGAAAAATTAGTTGAGATGTTGAAATTAATGAGTGAGGGAGTAATTAGTGGTAAGATGGCTAAAGAAGTCTTTGAAAAGATGTTTAAGACCGGAAAAGACGCCTCTCAAATCGTAAAAGAAAGTGGAATTACTCAGATTACTGATGAAAATGAATTATTTGAAGTAATAGATAATGTGATTAAGGAAAACCCCAAATCGGTAGATGATTTTAACGAAGGGAAAGAAAAGGCTTTAAATTTCTTAATAGGGCAAGTAATGCGCTATACCAAAGGGAGGGCAAAGCCAGATTTTGTCTTTAAAGCCATAAAACAGAGGATAAAAAAAATATAAAATAGAAAGGGCACAATTCCTGTCTGCGTGCGTACACCTGCCTGCCGCGCAAATGGCGCAGGTAGACGCACAGGTAGGCATTGTGCCCCTACAAAATTATAAAATGGAAATTTAGCATCTTATTATTTTTTCTTAAAAAGACTAAAGAATCTATCCTGATAATGTTCGAATAATCCCCAATTATCCAGTTCTTCTTTTAATTTAACTGGCTCCAATTCTCCTTTTTCTACTAATTTAAATAATTTTTCTATTTCTTCTCGGGCAGCTACCGGAACACCGCATTTATCTTTAGCGATAATAGCTTGACCAATCTGGTTTACGCCTACAAACCCTCTTCTTTTAAAATCAGGTATCTGGGCAGAATAAACACTTCTAACCATCATATCTAAAATAAACTTAGAAAGAGATACATCCCAGAGACCGGCTACGCCTTTAATAACAGCACAAAGGGAATCCCCCTTTTTATCTATTTCATTATTAATATTTTCTGCTACGGTTAACAAAGGACCAGAAACGAAATTCATTTCGTCAAGTTCTTTGTTAACTTTAAATTTATAAAGAATTCCTGCTAAATCAGGATATTGGCTAGCTAGGGTTTCAAATGCTTTTTTAGCTTCATTGCTAAACCCCTCTATCCTAAACATATAAGAAGGAGTAAGTAATTTGGGCTGATACCAACTCACCTTTCCCTCTCTAACTACAGTTTCTAAATTATCTTTGGTAAATTCAGAATACACCGGTTCAGTTAGTACATAATAATGAATTACCGAAGAACCAAAAGTAGATATTAACTGTTTGGGTCTTCTTAAAATTTCAGTATGTTCAAAGGCGTACCTTATTCTTTCGTTCATATTTTGTTAATCCTTTATGATAAAAATTTATATATAATATTTACATAACTATTTTACCATTAAAAGATTATTTTTGCTACCTTTAAAAAAGAAAGTATCGAGTATATAGTATCGAGTATCGAGTTAAGAAAGAGAAGAAAAGATACAAAAAAGTTGTATTTTCCTTTTTATCAAGCTATCCCACTAAAATTTACACTAACGTATTTATTAAAGAGATTAAATGTATTTTACAATAAAAAATATTTATTATTCTACTACTTCTTTGTTGTTTCAGCGTTATAAATTAGAAAAAATAAAAAAATTAGGAAAGTGTTGACATGGAAGTATAAAAGGCGTATATTGTATGTATATAAAGGAGGTAATTAGGGGGATGAGAAAAAGTAAAATAAATATTACCCTGGATAAGGATTTGATAGAATACGCTAAGATTTATGCCAAAAGCGAAAGAACAACAGTATCTGAAATTATAACTCAATTTATTTTAAATTTAAAACGCTCTAAAGATGGTGATCCGACTGAAATAATACTCGCTGATCCAGATTTTAGGGATAGTTTGTTGGAAACTATTTCAAAAATAAGATCTGGAAAAATTAAATGGCATAAGTATGAAGAGATTTTCTAATGGAACTCCTATTTAGTGATGTTTTTGTAAAATCTTTAAAAAAGTACCGATCATTAAAAAAATCTATTAAGCTGAAAGTAGATATGATTGCAGAAGATCCAATTGCCTTAGGTGAACCACTTAAAGGTAATTTTAGAGGTTACTATAGTTGCCCAGTTAGAAAGAATTTTCTTATTATTTATCTATATTGCAAAATATGTCGAAAAAAAGGTGATGATAAAATAGTCTTGTGTAGTGAATGTCATACATATTCAGATGATACTATTAAATTTGTTGACTTAGGTCCTCACGATCATACCTATGAAAAATAAAAGATTTAGTTAATTATAACTATAGTTAATTAATTTAATACAAAAAAGGGGGAGTTAATATCCGTAAAATTATAATTGGAGTTATGGGCGGAGGAGAAATAGTAAATACCGGTGACTATGAAGATGCTCGTCGCTTAGGCGGTCTAATTGCTAAGGAAGGGTGGATTTTATTAAATGGAGGAAGGGCATCCGGAATCATGGAGGCATCAGCTCGAGGGGCAAAAGAAAATGGCGGATTAACTATAGGTATTTTACCAGGCGATGACCCTACATGGGCTTCTGAATATATTGACATTCCCATATTGACCGGTATAGGTTTTGCCCGGAATTACATCAATGTTTTAACCAGTAAAGTAGTAGTTGCGCTTCCCGGAAGAACCGGGACTATTTCGGAGATTGCTTTGGCTTTAAATATTGGTAAAAAAGTGATTTCTTTAAATTTTGATTTGGGCCCTTTGTTTAAAAAATACGAAGAAGAGAAACAATTAATCTATGCCAAACAGCCAGAAGAAGTGATAAATTTAATTAAAAGAATATTAAAAAGTGATTTTGATAAGGAAGTTGGGAAATATGTCTAAGATATTAATGAAAGTAGATGGTGCTTGTTATCCCAATCCGGGGAATATGGCAATCGGAATAGTAATTTACAAAGATGGAGAATTATTTAAAAAAATAAGTGAAGCTATTGGCTACGGAACCAATAATATTGCAGAATATAAAGCCTTAATTAGAGGATTAGAAGAGGTAAAAAAAATAAATCCGGAGAGAATAGATATATATTGTGATAGCCAACTAGTGGTTAAGCAGTTAAATAAAAAATATAAAGTTAAGAATAAAAGGATAATTCCTTTATTTAATAAGGTTAATGAGATTTGTCAGACTATTCCTGGCAAAATATATTTTATTTGGGATAGAAGAGATAATAACTTTGTGGCTGATGGTTTAGCTAAGAGAGCCCTGGTTGAAGAAGAAGTAAGGAAAAGGGAAAAAGCTGCTAAAGATTTAAAAGTAGAAAGAAAAGATAATTATTTTTTGGTAAGTAGTTCAAAACCGGGAAAATCTTATAAGGTTGATATAAATATCCCTCAGTGTGAATGTATAGATTTTTTAAGAAGAGCTCGAAAATTAAAACTCGAGTGCAAGCATATAATGGCAGTACAAACTTTTTTACAAGAAGTTGAAAGAAAAAGAGAAAGCAAAAATAGGCCAAAGATGAAAATTTTAGTATTAAGTAAGATGGTAAAACCACAACTATGGGAGAAGGCTTTTAATGAATTAAATAAAAAAGTAAAACTTGATTTAGAGTTTATTATTCCCGAAACAGATGAAAGAGAAACTATTAAAAAATATCTTGAAGAAGTTGAAGTATCAATAGGGGGGAATTTTGGTAAAGAAGTCCTTGAAAAAGCTAAAAAATTAAAATTAATTCAGATTCCTTTCGCTGGAGTGGATAAATTAGATTTTAGTTTGTATAAAAATTACCCTGATATATATATTTGTAATATCCATGCCAATAAAAATGCAGTTGCCGAACACGCCTTTGCCCTTATTTTAGCTTTAGCTAAAAACATTGTCACTAATGATAGAGATTTGAGGTTGGGTAGATGGCACGGGTTTTCTACTAAGGAACCTACTATACAACTTCAAGGGAAAAGTTTAGGAATAATAGGTTTAGGTTCCATTGGATGGGAGATTGCTAAAATTGGACATTCCTTAGGCATGAAGGTGTATGCTTTAAAAAGGAAGATAGAAGAGAAGGATTTAGAAAAGAAAAATATTTTGGAATTTTTGGGGGAGAAAAAAGATTTAGAAAAAGTGATTAAAGAATCAGATTTTATTGTTGTAGCCGTTCCCCTTACTAAGGAAACCAGTGGGTTGATTGGAGAAAAAGAATTAAAGCTAATGAAGGGGAAGTATTTAATTAATATTTCTCGTGGTACTGTAATAAACGAGGAAGCTTTATTCAAATCTTTAAAAGAACATCAGCTTGCGGGAGCAGCAATAGACACCTGGTATCAATATCCTTCTTCGGAACAAAGAGAAGTACCACCCAGTAAATTTGATTTTCATAAATTGGATAATGTAGTAATGAGTCCTCATACAGCAGGATATACCGATAGAGCATTAGAGGAAAATATAAAATCTGTTTTTGATAATATAGTGAAGATTTATTATGCGGAAGAACCAGAAAATCAAATAGATACAGAATTAGAATATTGATATAACTAGCGTATAGCGTATACGTTTAGTTAGCTGGTTAATTGGTTATCTAGTTAACTAGTTAAGAAAATAGAATAAATAAGCTAGAAGATAAGATAATGTCGCGAGTATATTGCTATAGCAAAGAAGAGAAAAGAAATAGGGGGCGAATTTATCCGCCCCCTATTTCTTTGGTAATTTTTAAGCGGGCACGATGCATCGTGCCCCTACAAATTACTTATCACATATTACTTGTTACTGCGTTCTATCCGCTGTATGCTCTACGCTGTTTTCTGAGATTGCCACGCTCCCTACGCTCCCTCGCGATAACATTTCTATTTTTTAATTCTGTTTTCTGTTTTCTTTCTTCTTAACCGACTAACCAAGTAACCAAATAACCAGCTAACGGTTAGCGAGATACGATTCACGAGATACTCGATACTATAACTATATACTGTACTTTCAGGGTTTGTTCAAGTATTTCAAAAATTCAGAATCAGTAGAAAGCAAGACAGTAGTTTTATCTTTAAAAGTTTTTCTGTAAGCTTCTAAAGTTCTGTAAAATTTATAAAATTCAGGATCTTGATTAAAACTTTCAGCATAAATTTTTACCGCTTCTGCATCTCCTTCACCTTTAAGCGTTTGAGCGGTTTTATAAGCTTCAGCCAAAATAACTGTTTTCTCTCTCTCGGTTTCTGCAATAATTTTAGCTGATTCTTCCTGGCCTTCAGCTCTGTATTGCTTGGCGATTCGTTCTCGTTCCGCTTTCATTCTGTCAAAGATATATTTTTCATTTTCCGGAGGCAAATCTACCCGTTTAATCCTTACATCCACGATTTCTATGCCATATGTGTTAGCCTTTTCATTACTGATTTTGGTGACTCTTTCCATAATACTTTCTCTTTTTTCCGAAACTATTTCACTCATATTAAATAATCCTAAGTCAACTCTTAATTCGGAATATACAATATCATCCAATCTTGCCTGGGCACCATTTAAATCTCTAACAGTTTGTAAGAATTTTAAAGGATCGGTAATTTTCCAACGAGCGTAATTGTCCACAATTAGAGTTTTTTTGTCTTTAGTAATGATTTCAGTCGGGGCAGCATCGTAAACTAACAGTCGGTCTTCAAAAAATATTACATTTTGAATGAAGGGAAGTTTCCAGTTTAAGCCAGGCTCTTTAATTGCTCTTATCGGTTTACCAAATTGTAAAACAATTGCTTGTTTAGTTTCATCAATGATAAACAAACTTAAATTAGCTAAGATTAAGATTGCTACAATAAGTATTATTAGTAGTGTTCCTTTTTTCATTACTTAGTCACCTCCTTAGAGGGAGCTGCGAGAATTTTTGTGTCACCTAATGGTAAAAGATTTATTAAGGATTGATTTTCCTCTAAATCAACTATTATTTTATTCATATTCGGTAAAATTTCTTCCATAGTTTCCAGATAAAGGCGAGCTTGAGTTATATATTCACCTTTTTTATATTCGGTTAAAATACTATTGAATTTTGCAATATCACCCTCCGCTTTTTTTATTCTCTCAATCTTATAGCCTTCAGCTTCTTTGGTCATTTTTACCGCTTCTCCCCGGGCTTTAGGAATTAAATCATTTCTATATCCTTGTGCTTGATTTATATATCTGCTCTTATCTTCTTTGGCACTTGCTACGTCTTTAAAGGCATCTTGTACTTCCTTGGGAGGGTTGACATCCTGCAACTGAACTGCAACTATAAGAATTCCCGATTTGTACGAATCCAAAAGAACTTGAAGTGTTCTTTTTGTTTCCTCTTGAATTTCATATTTTCCTACTGTGAGGGCTTCATCTATTTTCCTCTCACCAATTACTTGTCTCAAAGCAGCCTCAGCAGCGCTTCTGACTGTCTGTTCAGGTAAAATAATATTAAAAAGATAGCTAACCGGATCTTTTATTTTGTATTGCACAATTGCTTCTGCACTAACAATATTTTCATCTCCAGTTAACATCAGTGCCTCTGCCGGAACTTTCCGGTATCGCGCTGGTGGACCAAAGCTAATAGTACGGAATCCTATTTCCACTCTTTTTACCTGAGTAACTGCAGGAGTAACCACTGTTTCTATGGGGTAAGGTAGATGATAATTAAGCCCCGGACTTTCTATACGAACAAATTTACCAAATCTTCTAACTACTCCTTGTTCATCAGGGGCAACTATAAAAATTCCACTGGCCAGATAGAGGACAATCACTAATATTAAAATAATACCGAATAATCCTTTGCTAAATTTTAATTGTGGTATTTTTTCAGCAAAATTAATGATTTTCTCTTTACCTTCATCATAATATTCTGGCATGATAATTTCCTCCTTTGATTAATATTTGTGTTAAAACTATACCATTAATTCAGATTATTCTCAACTATATTAATTGACCAATTGACCAATTCCCCGATTTACCGATTAATTGGTGAATAGTAATAAGTAATTTGTAAGGGGCCGATGCATCGTACACCCCGTAGGACAGGCGTTCCCCGTCTTCACGAAGCCTGTCCCCGTGAAAACGGGGAACAGGCCCGCCTGTCTATCTAATTGTAGGGTCTTGATTTATCAAGGCCGTAAACCCGGGTCGGTTGAATCCGACCCCTACGAGAGATAGAATAGAAAAGAAAAAGGAAATAGACAAAATATAAGTACTAGATAGAATGTAGGTAGCAATAATAATTAATATAAAATTGAATTCAATTAGTGAATTGGTATATGGTTTTACGATTTTAGTTTTGAATTTTCAGCTGTATAATGATAATTGACAACTGTGAATTTTCCACTTGCAATTCTAATCTTGTATTTTGTATTTTCCTTACACTTATTACCCGCACCTATACGCTAAATGCTGTACGCTCCACGCTAGGTTATATTCACTAACGATTAATTAATTGGAGAATTGGGATATCGGCTAATTGGATAATTATCTCATCTTGCACTTTGTTATTTTATCTTAATTGGTCAATTGGTGAATTGGTCAATCGGTTAATTAACTAATTCCCTTGAAATGAAAAAATAAACAAGTTATAATAGATAAAATTTAAAAACTATTTGTTTGGGCTGGAAGAATGGAGAGTATTTATAGACAACTAAATGTAAAAAAATAATATCAATAAATGAAAGGGGAAAGAAAAATGGCTTTTGTAACTACTAAAGAGATGTTGAAAAAAGCGCAAAAAGAAAGGTATGGGGTTGGTGCTTTTAACGCGAATAATATGGAAATAATTCAGGCTATAATAGAGACTGCTGAAGAAGAAAAAGCACCGGTGATCTTACAAGCTTCTCAGGGAGCTATAAAGTATGCGGGATTAGATATGATTGTAGCCATGGTTAAAGCTGTGGCTGAAAAAGCAAACATACCGGTTGCCTTACATTTAGATCATGGAACAGATTATCATCAAAATATAAAATGTTTAAGAGCAGGATTTACCTCTCTAATGTATGATGGATCAAAATTACCATTCGATGAAAATGTAGAGATGACTAAAAAAGTAGTGGAAATGGCCCATACCTGCGATATTCCAGTAGAGGCAGAATTAGGACAGATTGGGAAAATGGGTGAAAGTGATGAGCCAGGAGTTGCTCTGGAAAAAGTAAAAGAAAGTATGGCTGTTCCAGAGGAAGCTGCAAAATTTGTAGAGTTAACAGAAATTGATTCTCTTGCCGCTGCAGTGGGGACAATTCATGGATGTCGTACTCCTTTTGCAAAATTAGATATTCCCAGAATCGAAAAGATAAGAGAATTAACTGAAGTTCCTTTAGTCTTGCATGGTGCCTCCGGGGTCAATGATGAAGAAATTAAAAAAGGCATTGCAGCAGGAATATGCAAGATCAATATTGATACACGCATCAGGATGAAATTTACACAAAAAATGAAAGAAATAATAAAAACGAATCCCGAAGAGATTGACCCACGTAAAATATTAGGACCAGCAAAAGATGCAGCCAAAGAAATTATTCGTGATAGAATAAGAGTTTTTGGTTGTAATGGAAAGGCGTGATGAATATGATTAAGAGAATTGCTATTTTAACCGGTGGAGGAGATTGTTCCGGATTAAATCCAACTATCAGAGGAGCAGTATACCGGGCACAGGATTATAATTATGAAGTCTATGGCATCCAAGAAGGATGGAAGGGATTGGTAAAGGGAAATCTAAACCCCCTATCTTTAAGCGAGGTAGAAGAAATAGTGGATAGAGGAGGAACTATTTTAGGGACTTCGAGGTTAAATCCTTATAAAATAGAAAATGGTGTCAAACAGGTTCGTGACTCAATAAAAAAGTTTAGATTAGATGCGATAATAGCTATCGGCGGAGAAGATACTTTAGGTGTAGCTAACAGATTATTTAAAGAGGAAAATGTTAAATTGGTTGGCGCTCCTAAGACTATGGACAATGATCTTAGCGGGACTGATTATACCTTTGGGTTCGATAGTTCAGTTACCTGGGCAATTGAAGCGATGCGAAGCCTTCAAGATAGTGGACGCTCTCATCGCAGAATAATGGTTTTAGAAGTAATGGGAAGACATGCCGGTTGGGTGGCTTTGTTTACCGGTATGGCTTCTGGTGCAGATTGGACCCTTATTCCTGAAGAAAAAGTAAATATAGATGAAATGTGTCAACATCTAAAAAAAGTTTATAAAAGAAAAAAATATGCTTCTGTAGTTGTATCAGAAGGGATTTCCTTATTTCCCGGTATGATGGCTAAAAAAGAAGAATTAGACCAATTTGGTCATATGATTTTACAAAAAAGGGGAATAGGGGCGAACTTAGCTGAATTAATAAAAGAAAAGACCGGAATAGAAACTCGTAATGCAGTAATTGGTCATATTCAAAGAGGTGGTTCTCCTACACTCTTCGATCGTATTTTAGGTCTCAGGTGTGGGGTTACTGCGGTAGATTTAGTTGCTCAAGAAAGATTTGGTTATATGGCTGCTCTTAAAGGCAATGAACTTATTGGAGTACCTTTAGAAGAGGCAGTAAACAAACTTAAAACAGTTGATGAGAAATGGTGGGAACTGGCACAAGTATTCTTCAAATAGTGAAACTAGCGTAGAGCGTAATAGGAATACAGTATTGCGTATAGAAGTTACCCGGTTACCCCGTTTGCCAGTTAATCAGTTAATTCTAATCATTAATTTCAAATACAATTTCTTAGTTAAATGATGAAATTTAATAATTGATACAGTTAACCAAAATAATTTTAATTCTTAAACCGGGTAACCGGGTAACCGGTAAACTGGCTAACAATCTTAACGAGATACGTAATCACGAGATACGAGATACGAGTACAGGGAGGTATTGCACTTCAATTATGTGGCACGCAAACTTTGTTCACCTACATGTACATACCGAATACAGTCTATTGGATGGAGCCTGCCGAATATCAGAATTAGTAGCTCAAGCTAAAAAGCATAAGATGCCCGCCTTGGCTATTACCGATCACGGGGTTATGTATGGAGCTATACAATTCTACAAAGAAGCTATTCGACAGGGAGTAAAGCCCATTATTGGCTGTGAAATGTATGTTGCTCACCGAAGCAGGTTTGATAAATCCTCGCAAAGAAAAGAAACTCCTCATCATCTAATACTATTAGTTAAAAACAATGAAGGCTATAAAAATTTAATAAAGTTAGTTACTTTATCTTACTTAGAAGGTTTTTATTATAAGCCAAGAATTGATAAAGAAATATTAAGAAAACACAGCAAAGGATTAATTGCTCTTTCAGCTTGTTTAAAGGGAGAAATTGCCCAATGTATTTTACAGAAAGATATCAAAAAAGCCAGGGAAGTAGCCCTTGATTTCTTTGATATTTTCGGAGAAGGTAATTTTTATTTAGAATTACAAAAAAATGGTATTCCCGAACAGGAAATTGTAAATGAAAATCTCATTGAGATAAGTCAAGAACTTTCTATTCCTCTTGTTGCGACCAATGATATCCATTATATAAATAAGGAAGATGCTCGAGCACACGAAATTTTGCTTTGTATCCAAACAGCTACTAATTTAGGTGATCCTAAACGCTTAAAATTTTCTACCGATGCATTTTATTTTAATTCCCCCGAAGAGATGAATGAAAATTTTTCAAAAGTTCCTCAAGCCCTTGAAAACACCATCCGTATTGCTGAAAAATGTAATTTAGAAATTGATTTTAGGCACGCTCAATTACCAGAATTTAAAGTTCCTCCTGAACATAACATTAATACTTATTTAAAAGAGCTTTGTTATAAAGGGCTTAATGAGAGATATTCTGAAATTACAGAACAATTGGAGGAGAGATTAGAATACGAACTTTCAGTTATTAAAAAGATGGAATTTGAACCTTATTTTTTAATTGTGTGGGATTTTGTAAGATATGCTAAAGAAAAAGGAATTATGGTGGGACCTGGTCGAGGTTCTGCCGCAGGAAGCTTAGTTGCCTATTGTCTAAATATTACCAATATTGACCCTATGGCATATGGTTTACTGTTTGAAAGATTTTTAAATCCAGAAAGAATTAGTATGCCAGATTTTGATATTGATTTTTGTTATGAACGAAGAGAAGAAGTAATTGAGTATGTTTCTAAAAAATACGGTAATGATAAAGTAGCTCAGATAATTACTTTTGGTACTATGGCAGCCAGAGCTGCTGTTAGAGATGTGGGCAGAGCTTTGGGAATTCCCTACGCTCGGGTGGATACTATCGCTAAAATGATTCCCTGGGAACCCAATATTACTATCGAAAAGGCTTTAAAGATGGAAAGTCGAATTAAAGAGTTAATGAAAAGCGATGAGGATATAAAAAAGTTGATTGAGACCGCCTCTTCTTTAGAAGGTTTAGCTCGACATGCTTCTACTCATGCTGCAGGCATAGTTCTCTCTCGAAAACCACTGACTGATTACGTTCCTCTGCAAAAGACCGCTGAAGGAGAAATATGTACTCAGTACGCTATGGCTGAATTGGAAGAACTGGGATTGTTGAAAATGGATTTTTTGGGACTCCGCACTTTAACTGTTATAAGTAATGCTTTAAAAATAATAAAACATACTCGAGGAGAAAAGATTGATATAAACAAGATTCCTTTGGATGATAAAAAAGTATACAAGATGTTATCTAAAGGAAACTGTGCCGGTGTTTTCCAATTAGAGAGTGAAGGGATGAGAGACTTAGTTAAAAGATTGAAACCTGAAAACATAGAAGATATTACTGCCTTACTGGCATTGTATAGACCAGGACCTTTGGGGAGCGGTATGATCGATGATTTCATCAATGGAAAGAAGGGAAAGGCAAAAATAAAATATCCCCATCCTTGTTTAGAACCTATATTAAAGGAGACTTATGGGGTAATCGTTTATCAGGAACAGGTTATGAAAATTGCCAGTGAATTAGCAGGATTTACCTTAGGACAAGCAGATATACTGCGAAAAGCCATGGGGAAAAAACAGAAAGGAGTGATGGAAAAACAACGAGAACTTTTTATAAAAGGTGCTCAAAAAAATAATATTAAAAAAAAGACAGCTGCTGAAATATTTGATTTGATTGCTTATTTTGCCGGATATGGTTTTAATAAATCTCACAGCGTTTCTTACGCGTTTATTTCTTACCAGACTGCCTATTTAAAAACTCATTATACAATAGAGTATATGGCTTCTTTACTTACCAGTATTATGGGAAACAACGATAAGGTAGCTTTATATATAAAAGAATGCCGGAATATGAATATTGAAATACTGCCTCCCGATATAAATCAGAGTTTAGTAAATTTTACCGTAGTAGAGGGAAAGGCTATTCGCTTTGGATTGGCTGCTGTGAAAAATGTTGGTGAAAAGGCTATAAAAACTATTATTGGAGAACGTAGAAGAAATTCCAATTTTACTTCTTTGCTCGATTTTTGCCAGAGAGTTGATTTAAGAGTAGTAAATAAGAGGGTAATCGAAAGTCTAATAAAATGTGGTGCCTTTGATTCTATCGGGGCAAAAAGATCCCAATTATTGGCAGTCTTAGATGTATCATTAAAAAGTGGGCAAGAATATCAAAAATCTAAGAGAAATGGGCAGACTTCACTCTTTGATCTTTTTGAAAAAAGTAATTCAGATAAAGGTGGTGGTTATCAGGATAAATTACCAGATATATCAGAATTTTCTAAAAATGAACTTTTGGCTATGGAAAAAGAAATGTTAGGGTTATATATTTCCCATCACCCCCTGAATGATTATAAGGAAAGATTAAAGAAAATTGTAACTTCTACTTCAATTGAATTAACCAACTTTTCAGATAGAAGCAGAGTAGTTTTAGCTGGAGTGATTAATAATTTTAAAAGAAAGAATACTAAAAATGGAAATCTTATGGCATTTATTACCTTAGAAGACTTAGAGGGCACTGTAGAAATAATAGCGTTTCCTAAGGTTTACGAAAAATGCAAAGAAATGATAAAGAAAGATGTGATTGTCATAACAGAAGGGCGACTTGATGTGGCAGAGGGAAAAACAAAAGTTATTGCCGAGAAAATAACTTTTTTAGAAAAATACATAGAAAATAAAAAATCTAATCTCAAGACAAAAGAGAAAAATCAGAATCTTGCCGAAGAACTCCATCTAGAAATTAACACTGAAGAGAATAAACCCGATCTTTTAAAAAAATTAAAAGAATTATTTTACAGTTATCCGGGGAAAAGTCAAGTAATATTTCATTTCAAGGATAAGGATAAAACTATATTACATGCCCTAGGTAAAAAATATTCACTTAATATAAATGATAAATTAATGAAAGAAATACGTAGTATTTTAGGAAATAAAAAAATATGGACAGAAAAATGTTAAAGAATAATAAAAATTAATATTAGAGGATTTATTTATAATGTGGAAAGTTATTTATATCGCTCAGAATATATCATTAGCCAGAAATTTAGAAAAAATACTAAAAGAAAAAGGAATTGAAACCATTTTAAACCAGTTAGAAGTGGGTAAAGATGAATTAAACGGAAATATAGAAATATTGGTACCTAAATGCGAAACTCAAGAAGCAGTTGATTTAATCAGCCAAGCCTTGATTTATAATAATGATTTATTAGATAATGATAATTAGTATATCGTATATCGTATATAGTTATATAGTGAATAAGGAAAAAAATAGAAGCCAGTAGCCAGAATAAGATATCGAGTATATAGTAAAGAAAGAAAGAGATAAAATTCAGGAGCCTAATTCGTATCTCGTATCTCGTGGAGAAAATAATAAATGTATAACATGTAGGGGCAGACCTTGTGTCTGCCCGTAATGAGTAATGGTCTAGGGTTTGATTTATCAAACCCGAATAATGCGGGTCGAATAAATTCGACCTCCTACATTAAAAGTAATACTTTATATAAAAATGTTTTGAATTATTAATTTAATTAGATGGATTTGTATTGTGTATTAATTACGATATACGAAATACGATATACGAGATACGAGAAAGTGGTGCCGAAGGTCGGAGTCGAACCGACACGAGCTGTGAGGCTCGCTGGATTTTGAGTCCAGTGCGTCTACCAATTTCGCCACTTCGGCATTTGGGTATCTCTGCTTAAAAATTATAGGTTAAGTGATATTTATTGTCAAGAAAAAAAATCAGTATCGAGTAAAGAGAAAGAAAAGCACTAAAGAAACAGAAAATTAGAAAAACAAAAGTGACAGCTATTCTTTTTTTCTTAAAGTACCCCAATAAAGTTATACACTAACATAAAACGAAAGAAGAGAGTTATGAATAACAGGAAAAAATTTATTTTGGTTGATGGACAAGGTTTACTCTATCGTGCTTTTTATGCATTACCTCAATTAACTACCACGTATGGCCAGGTTGTCAATGCAGTTTACGGGTTTACTATGATATTAATCAGGTTATTAGAAGAAGAAAAGCCAGAATATATGGTAATTACCTTTGATACACCTGTTCCGACTTTTCGACATAAGGAGTTTAAAGAATACAAAGCTCATCGGAAGAAAATGCCCGACGAATTAATTAGCCAAATTCCCCTAATTAAGGAAATTATCAGCAATTATAATATTTCCTCTTGTTCAAAAGAGGGTTATGAGGCAGATGATGTTATTGGTACCATAGCAAAGGAAGCAGAAAAAAGAAATTGTAATACCATTATTGTTACCGGAGATAAAGATGCTTTTCAGCTTATCTCTCCCCATACTAAGATAATGACTACTATCAAGGGAGTAACCGAGGTTAAAATTTACGACGAAGAAGGTATAAAGAAAAAATTTGGAGTAGGCTCTGAGAAAATAGTGGATATTTTAGCCTTAAAAGGAGATTCTTCTGATAATATTCCGGGTGTTCCGGGCATAGGAGAAAAGACTGCCATAGCTTTAATTAAAGAATTTGGAAACTTAGAAAATATTTTGAATAATGCTGACAAAATTTCTAAAAGATCTTTGAGAGAAGCGATAAGAGAATACGAAGACCAGATTAAAATGAGTAAAATGTTGGCTACTATTGTAAGAGAAGTTCCTATAAAGTACGATTTTGATTCTTTTAGAGTGAAATCACCAAATTACGAAGAATTGTGGAAAATATTTAAAAAATTAGAATTTAAAAATCTATTAAAAAAGATTGCTCCTAAAATTAATCATGAAAAAACTAAGTTAAAATTCAATTTAATTGACACTGAAGAAAAATTAGAGAGATTGACCAACAGAATTATAGAAAAAAAATATTTTTCTTTTTATATTATAAATTCTTCAGATAATGCCATTTCATCAGATATTTTAGGAATTGCCCTCAGTTTCAAAGATAATGAAAATTATTATATCCCGTTATTTGCTTTAAATTTAATAGAAAATTCCAAATGTCTTTCTCTCGAATTAGTTTTAAGTAAATTGCGTCCCTATTTTGAAAACCAGGGAATTATTAAAATTAGCCATAACCTTAAATTTAATTTTATAGTGCTTTGTAGGAATAAAGTAGGAATAGAAGGAAATAATTTTGATACTATGATTGCTGCTTATTTATTAAATCCTTCAAGTGAGAATTATAATTTAAGAAATTTATTTTGGGAATACTTAAAATATTTTAAAAATAATGAAAATAAAGAAGGCAAACAAAATACCATTGTGAGTATAGTAGATGCTTGCGAAAATGCTCAAAATATTTTGAAATTAAAAGATATTTTAGAAGAAAAAATGGAAGAAAAAAATTTAATTTCATTATTCAGAAAAATAGAAATGCCTTTAGTAAAAATCTTAGGAGAAATGGAAATCAATGGTATTAAGGTGAATATTGATTTTTTAAAAAAGATGTCCCAACAAGTGGATACCCGTCTCGGAGAGTTGAAAAAAACTATTTATAATTTATCTGGAACGGAATTTAATATTAATTCTCCAAAACAGTTGAGTGTTATACTTTTTGAAAGATTAAAACTGCCGGTAATAAAAAAGACAAAAACTGGTTATTCTACCAATGCGGATGTACTTAATACTTTAGCTCCCCAGCACAAGGTTGTGTCTTTTATTCTGGAATATAGAGAATTAGGTAAGCTAAAAAATACTTATATCGATAAATTACCCTTTTTAGTTAATAGCAAAACTAAGAGAATACATACCTCTTTTCATCAAACTGTTACTTCTACCGGAAGGTTAAGCAGTAGTGAACCTAACCTTCAAAATATCCCCATTAGAACCGAAATAGGGAAAGAAATCAGAAAGGCTTTTATCGCAGAGGAGGGGTTTGTGCTATTATCTGCCGATTATTCTCAGATAGAATTACGCATTTTAGCTCATCTCTCTCAGGATGAAAGCTTGCTCAATGCTTTTAAAAATGGTGAAGACATTCATGCTCATACTGCTTCGGGAATATTTGGACTTGATCAAAATATAATTAGCAAGCAGATGAGAAGGATGGCCAAGGTAATTAATTTTGGTATTATTTACGGAATGAGTAGTTATGGGTTAGCACGCAATTTAGGGATAGGAAGAGAAGAGGCCGAAAAATATATTAATAATTATTTTTATAGATATCAAGGTGTAAAAAAATATATTGAGAGAGAAAAAGAGGAAGCCCGAAAAAAAGGCTATGTAATAACTTTATTAAACCGAAGGAGATATTTAGAAGGTATAAACAGCAATGATAAAAATATTCGTGAATTTAACGAAAGAATTGCTATTAATGCTCCCATTCAAGGAAGCGCAGCTGATTTAATAAAATTAGCTATGATTAAAATAGATGAATCTTTTAAAAAAGAACGATTTAAAAGTAAATTACTACTCCAAATACATGATGAATTAATATTTGAGGTTTACAAGCCAGAGTTAGAAAAAGCCAAAGATATTATAAAGGACATTATGGAACATAGCTTAAAACTTTCTGTTCCTATAAAAGTTAATTTAAAAACGGGTAGTAATTGGGCAGAAGTTAGTTAGCTGGTTACTTAGTTACCTGGTTAGTTGGTTAATGAATTAATGCTAAACCAGTTAACCAGGTAACCAACTAACTAGCTAACCGAATAAGGGAGAAATCATGACATTAATTGTTGGTCTAACCGGTGGGATTGGAAGCGGTAAAAGTACAGTAACTAAGATGTTTAAAGATTTAGGGGCTAAAATTATTGATGCTGATAAACTTGGTCATAGTGTGATTTTACCATACAAACCTGCCTGGAAGAAAATTGTTAAATTATTTGGGAAAAATATTTTACAAAACGACCTGATTATTGATAGAAAAAAATTGGGCAAAATAGTCTTTGCAAATCAGACTCTCTTAAAAAAAATAAATGATATTACTCATTCTGAAATAACAAGATTGATTAAAAAAGAGATAAATTTAGCAAGAAATAAAACTCATAACCAGGAAAAAATATTAATTATAGATGCTGCCTTAATCTATGAAGCTAAGTTGGATAGATTAATGGATAAGATAATAGTCGTATATATAAATGAAGATGAACAAGTAAAGAGATTAATTAGGAGAAATAATTTATCTAAAGAAGAAGCCTTACAGAGGATAAAATCTCAAATACCTATGAAAGAAAAAGCTAAAATGGCTGATTACGTGATAGATAATAGTAGCTCATTGGATAAGACTAAAGAACAGGTAGAAATAATATGGAAAAAATTTGTATCTCGTATCTAGTATCTAGTATCTCGTGAATCGTATCTCGTTAAGAATTAGTTAGTTGGTTAGTTAGTTACCTGGTTAGCTGGTTAAGAAAATAGAATAAAGAAGCCAGGAGTCAGGAGCCAGAATAAAATAGTAGGGGCAGACCTTGTGTCTGCCCGTAACGTATAATATGTAGGGGCACGATGCATCGTGCCCAAGGCAAAAAAAATCATAAAAACTGTAGGGGCGTATTGCATACGCCCAAGGAATGTCAAGGGACTTGATCAATCGTGCCTCCTAAAAAATTGTAAAAATAATTCGGGTCGAATAAATTCGACCCCTACACCAACCGCAATACTTTATTATAAGGGTTTTGAATTTTGAATTATGGCTTTTCGTTTTTCGCTTTAAGTTTTTAGTTTAATGAAGGGATTGCCGCGCCTTGATAAAATTAAGGCTCGCAATGACAATTAGAACGAATTAATTTTTTATTTCTCTAACGATATACGAAATACGATATACGAAAAAGGGGTGATAATTATGAGTCTTGCTGAAATCATTAAAGTTGCTCGAGGAGAGAAGAAAGCAGATTTATTATTAAAAAATGGGAAGATAATAAATGTTTTTTCCGGAGAAATATATACTACTGATGTTGTAATTTATAAGGATACGATTGTAGGATTAGGTGAAGGATATAGTGCCGTTAATGAAATAGATATCTCCAATTGTTATTTGTCTCCCGGATTTATGGATGGTCATATTCACTTAGAAAGTTCTATGGTAAAAGTTTCAGAGTTTGCCAGGACTGTAGTACCACTGGGGACAACTTCAGTGATTATTGATCCTCATGAAATTGCCAATGTTTTAGGCTTGGAAGGTATCAGGTATATGTTGGAATCCAGCAAATATAACCCCTTAAATATTTTTATGATGCTTCCTTCTTGTGTTCCTGCTTCATCTTTAGGAACTTCCGGAGCAAACCTTAGCGTAAATGATTTATTTCCTCTTTTAGACGAAAAATGGGTTTTAGGGCTGGGAGAGATGATGAATTTTCCGGGAGTTTTAAACCAAATTCCCGAGGTTTTAGATAAAATAGTAGTATCTTCAAAAAAATGTATCGATGGGCATGCTCCTAATTTGACCGGCAAGGATCTTTGTGCCTATGTTTCCGCTCAAATAAGATCTGACCATGAATGTACTACAGTAGAAGAGGCTAAAGAAAAATTGAGATTAGGTATGTATATTATGTTGAGAGAAGGCTCAGTTACTCGAAATTTAATCGATCTTTTACCTCTTGTAAATGCTGATAATTCCAGGAGGTGTTTCTTTTGTTGTGATGATCGTCACCCCAAAGATTTAATTGAGGAGGGGCATATTGATTATATTATAAAAACTTCTATAAAAAAGGGGATAGACCCAGTTACTGTTATTAGGATGGCCACCCTGAATACTGCAGAATATTTTAGACTAAGAAACTTAGGTGCAATTGCTCCTGGCTATGTAGCTGATTTGGTTGTTTTTGATAACTTTAAAGATTTTAATATCCTTAAAGTTTTTAATAATGGTGAATTAGTTGCTGAAAACGGAGAGTTATTAGAGCTAAGTCCTAAACCATTGGAGGTACCTATTAGAGGATCAATAAATATCAAATGGCTTTATCCTGAAGATTTCAAGATTCCAGTAAAAGGCGAAAAATGCAGAGTGATAAAAATTACCCCAGGTCAAATTGTTACTGAAGAAAATATAGAAGTTCCTAAAATCGAAGATGGCTTTGTAGTTTCTGATACCAAGCGTGATATCTTAAAAATTGCCGTAATAGAGAGACATCATGCTTCGAATAAAGTAAGTATAGGTTTAGTCAAAGGGATTGGTTTAAAAAAAGGTGCTTTAGGCTCATCCGTTGCTCATGATTCCCATAATATCATAATCGTAGGTACTAACAGTAAAGATATGTTAAATGTCGGAGCAGCTATTTCTAAGATGGGAGGTGGGTTGGCAATATCTGTGGATGAAAAGATAGTAGATTCATTACCTTTGCCTATTGCTGGTTTGATGTCAGATAGGCCTTTGTTAAAAGTGAAAGAAAATTTGGATTCCATTTATAAAACTGCCAAAAATTTAGGAGTTACAGTGGACAATCCTTTTATGAGTATCGCTTTTCTATCTTTAGAAGTGGCTCCTCATCTTAAAATAACCAATAAAGGCTTGGTAGATGTTGATAATTCAAAAATTGTTGATTTATTTTTAGATTAAACCATTAACCAGTTAAATAATTTACCAATTTTTTAGGTCTACCAATCAGATGGTTGATAGTTGATAAGTTGTAGGGGCGGGCAGACCTTGTGTTTGCCCGTAGGACAGGCGTCTCGCCTGTCTATTGGTCCATAGCTAAAAGCGAAAAACTGTAATTCAAAACTAAAAACTTCTGACAATACTTCAAGATTATTGGAGGGATAGAAATGGAATTTTTCATTCCCCAAGATGAAGTTGTTAAAGCATGGCAGAGATGCATTAAAAATGGTTTAAATTCTACGATTAATAAACCTCAACATTTTTTAAGTGGGCGAAGATTGAAGGAAAAATTTAATAAATATGATGAATTTATAAGGATATTTAAAGATTGTATTGACGATATTATTAACTTGATAACCGGAAATTATTTCTTTTTATTAACAGATAAAGATACGATTTTATTATCGATAGCCGGGGACAATTCATTAACAAAGAGACTTGTTAATAATGGTATCAAACCAGGTATTTCTTTTCAGGAGAACAGTTGTGGTATTAATGCCATATGCTTAGCTTCACAGTTAAAGCGGCCAGTATATCTTACCCCAGAACAGCATTTTTGCAAATTTTTTCGGAAATGGTATTGTGCGGCAGTACCATTGAAAATTTTGGATAAAACAATTGGATATCTGGATGTTTCTACTATTGCCTACGATATGCAAAAAGAACAGTTAGCGCTTGTTAAATTATTATCTGATAAGATATTAAATGAACTAAAATTTCCTCAATTTAGTAAATATGAAGATATGCTAAGTAAACAGGAGAAAGAAATATTAGTTTTATTGGCTAAAGGAAAGACGGAAGACGAAATAGCTAATAGACTGTTCTGTACCAAAGAAACGATAAAATATCATAAGCATCAGATCTTTACTAAATTGGATGTGAAAAATGCCTCTGCTGCTATCGGGAAAATCTCGGGGTTTAGTGCAATTTGCAGTGAAGATAATAATAAAAAAATGATTTAATTTAATCAACTAAAATGTAAAAATTGAATAAATTAATGCTAAAAATCCTATACTATAGTATAGGATTTTTAGTTAATGCAGAAAAATTTATACTTTAGTATAGTGACAGGGATTATATGGATTGCATATAATATAATGTATAATCCTAATAAAAAAAGGGGGTGAATTTGATGAATAAGCCTACCTATAAAGGGAAAAAAATTGCTGCATGTATTGGTTGTGCTGTTCTTGGTTTGAACCCAGCTTTGATTAGTTTTCCATGTGCCATTTGGTTTATAGCTGCTCCTGTTTAATTAAATTATGGGGGGTTAGGGGCTATAATAAATAGCCCCTAACCAATTTGGAGGTTATTAATCATGAATCCTTTATTTGTAGATCCTTATGTTTTGATAAAACAGTATGGAGATTCTGTATTATATAAGTGGAATGAAGCTTCTATGGAATATGATTTGGTGAATAAAACCGGGGCTGAAATATTAGAATTATGTGATGGGAATAAAAGTGTTACTCAAATAATTAATGAAATGGCTTCCCGTTATTCTGAAGAATATAATAGGACGGAAAAACTAGTCAAGAAATTTTTATGTGACAGTATTAATCGAGGATATGTAGTTGTAAACAAACAGTTACCTAATTCGTTAAAAAGTGGGAAAGTATATGGAAATTTTTATTGTGTGATACCAATGGCTGCAAGTATAGAATTAACTAGAAAATGCCCATTAAGATGTAAACATTGCTATAACTCTGCAGGTTATAGTATAAAAAAGGAAATGGACTCTGAAGAAGTTCTGATCATTCTGAAGAAACTTCAAAAAATGGGAGTTAATAAACTTTTTATTACTGGAGGAGAACCAACGGCAAGACCAGATTTTATTAATATATTAGATGAAATTTCTAAAAGATTCTTCGTTGCGGTTGTGGGAACCAGTGGATATCTTTTTACAGCAGAATTTGTTGAAAAGGTTAAGGATTATAAAAATATTGCATGGCAAATTAGTATTGATGGACAGCCAAGGACTCATAATTTAATTCGTGGTCGAAAAGATTCTTTTGAGCGTGCAGATTTTGCAATAAAATCTTTAAGAAAATATAAGTTACCCGTAGTAATTTCTTTTACATTGAATCCATTAAATAAAAATGAACTGGAATCTGTAATTAAATATGGTAAAAAGAGAGGAGTAGTACAAGTTCTTATTGGGCGTACAATGGAATTAGGAAGAGCTAAAAATAAAGAGTGGGCGTATAGTTTTGGCGAATTTAAAGAAATAGAAAGAGATATTAATAAATTTAAAAGCTTATATGAAACAAAAAATTTCTTTATTGGGAAGAATGAAGAAGGCGTTCTTATTGATAAAGTAAAAGAACAAGGTAACTGTGGTGCAGGGTATATTAGTATAAATATATTACCTAATGGTGATGTTACTCCATGTACTGTTTTTAATTATGTTATAGGCAATCTGGTTCAAGATGAAATTGAAGATATTTTTGCTTCTAAAAAGACATTTGTTTTCAAAAATTTAAAATCCCCAACCAAAAGCCTTTGTGGTGATTGTGAAGTATATGATACTTGTGCTAACTGTCACGGAATGGCTTATCAAGCAGGGAAAGAAGATTGTATTTGGAAAAAGAATTTTAAAAAGTTGCTTTATTAAACAATTAAGGTATAAAATAAGATTTGAGGACCTTACATATCCTAAAAATATTATTAGAGAAGTAAAAGTGAAGAAAAATATTTTAGAAGTTAATAATTTAACTAAAAAATACAATTCAAAAAAAGTATTAAATGAAATTTCTTTTACGGTTAAATCTGGTGAAATTGTTGGCCTGATTGGACCAAATGGTGCCGGGAAAACTACAACAATGCAGAGTATATTAGGACTTATTGAAAAAGACCAGGGTGATATTTATTATAATGATCAGATCTTGAAAAAACAAAAGGAGATTGCTTCCCATATTTCCTATATTCCAGAGCAACCAATCTATTATGAAGATCTTACTTTAGAAGAGCATCTTCAATTTGTTGCTATGTTATTCAAACTTCCTAAAAATGAATATCAAAAAAGGAAAGAATTTTTAATTGAGTACTTAAATTTAGAAAAGCATTTAAAGAAATTTCCAGATAAATTATCCAAAGGAACCAAGCAGAAATTTATGATTAGTTGTGCTTTTATTAGGGATTTTGACTTACTAATTGCTGATGAACCGTTTTTCGGTTTAGACCCGGGTTCTATCAGGAAATTAAAAGACCTTTTCCTAAAATATAAAGATAAAGGTAAAAGCATTTTTGTTTCCACCCATCTTCTGGACTTAGCCCAAACTTTTTGTGATAAATATATTTTTTTGAATCAGGGTGAAATAATAGCCAGCGGAAGTCAGCAAGAGATGAATGAAAGAATTGATTTTGCTCAAGACAAAGATCTTTCTTTAGAAGAGATATTCCTCAAGTTTATCGAAGGTTAAAGGAGGTAATTTTTGTTGTGTTATTTTCAGATAGGTTTACTGCTATTAAAGAATGAGTATAGATTCATCAAAAGTCATTTGCAAAAAATATTACTGGAATTATTTGCTATAATTATATTATTGGCAATTATACAGGAATCATTCAGAATGATAAACGAGAAAGTAGTTTCTCAAAATTTTTTTACATCGTTATTTTCAATTATCTTTATCATCTTTGCTTTAAACAAGATTTTCTTTAGTAAATATCCACCTATCTTTTTTTCTATCCCCGGTATATACTACATTATTACTGGACCGTTTAATGTAAAACTCATTATTGCAATAAAATTGTTATTAAACTATATCCCAGTACTAATACTTGTTTTTATTCTTTTCCCGTTTTTGGGATTGAACCATCTGGTTACTGTCAATAGTGTTGTATTGGCACTATCCCTCATCTTTTTGACAAATATATCATGGTTAAATTATAATTTAAAAATTAGATTCAAAAAAATCTTATGTCAGTTTATAGCATTTTCTTTAGTTATCATCTTTTTTCCGATTAAAGGTAGTATTGTCTTTTGGGTATTCGCTTCACTTGTAAGTTTTTTGCTATCAATTATGATTGTTGAACAGATTCAATGGCCTAAATTTATGGAACATTGTAGATTTGCTTATTTAAGTAAAAAATATTTTTTTGAAGGAAATTGGGCAGGATTGCTGACTTTGATGTATGAACAAAAGAAAGACACGGCTGATAATAAGTGGGGCAAAAAATTATACTGGCCTGGGTGGAAATCACTAGTATTTAAGGAATTAATAATCTATTCGAGATTATCATTTAGTTTATGGCTTATGCTTTTTGCTCAAATGGCCTTTGCTGTCTATTTAATGAAATCTGGTGGTCAGAGTTCATTTTTCATTGGGGGTATAATAATTGTTTTTGGATTCACAACTACATTTGCCAATTCGTCTTATCAAACTATACAAAAACAAAAAAAAGGTTTTATGATTCCGTTATCTTCTAAAGAATTTTTATCGGGAATGTTGCTTATTCCTTTGATAATTTCTATCATTTCCTTAACTGTTATTATATTTATTTTGAATCCGCCAAATGTTTTAATAAGAATTATATTAGTAAACTTTGTATTAGGCATATTATTACCATTGCTAACTGTTACCAAGAGTTTTAGCAATATGAGGGTTGTTTCTCTGAGATACATAATTGGTTTAATTATATTTATAGGATATTTTTTTAGTGCTCTTCATTTTTCTCCTTTATATCTTTTTTTAATTAGTTTTCCTACTTTTCTGTGTAATTACATATTTATAAAAGGAGCGAAAAGAGATTATGAAAAAATATAATTTTTCAATAGAACAAATTGATTTTAGTGAACTATCTGAATTTCAGAAGAAATTAATGAATATGGCAGACTATACAGATCTTTATGTCGAAGAAGTTGTTGGGTTAAGTTGGTATTTGGGTTTAACGGAAAGGGTAGGGCCATTTCTTTCGAGTAAACGTGGTGCAGGCTTACGTCTTAACCAAAAGAATAATCAAATATATATCTGTAAAACTCTTGCTGAATATAAAAATATATATGAATTATTTGAAACTGCTTCAGAAAAATTACTTTCAAACAAAATTTG
This sequence comes from Candidatus Atribacteria bacterium, assembly GCA_003451675.1. The sequence continues at coordinate 43,058 of DMCY01000019.1, read as the reverse complement.
GGATACAAATTCTCAGACTAAAAATAACTACTTTGCAAGTCAAAATAATTCTCTTTATTGTAAATTTGATTTACCTTACGAAGAAGCAAATAATTATTTTGACAATTTAGAAAAATTTGCACGCAACGAGGTAAATTTATACGATCTCTCATGTCATATTTCTGGTAGTTTTAAAAAAGTTATAGTACTTGATAGAAAAGGCAAAGTTAGGGAATGGGTTGAAAGTAAATTGAAAGCCAAGATAAATTTGATATTTAATATAGAAGGGGAATTAATGACTAAAACAAAAAAAAGTTTTTCTAAAGGTAATAATATTGATTTTAAAGAGTTAATCTTAAAAAATGGTTTTGATTTGGTTGAAGAGGCAAAAAAATATTTAAAGTTAAAAATTGTTAAACCAGGTCGATTAGATCTGGTTTTGGCTCCAGGTGCAGGAGGAATTCTTATACATGAGGCATGTGGACATGCATTAGAAGCAGATGCAATTATAGATAATGATAGCATTTTCTCGAAAATGTGGGGTAAAAAAGTAGCACCAGACTTTATTACAATTACTGATCGTGGTGATACAAGAGGTGACTGGGTCTATGAACCCTATGATTCTGAAGGAACATTATCTAACCCTGTTTATCTTATTAAAAATGGAATTGTTGATGGTATTATGACTGATATAAGGACAGCTAAAAAGTTAAATTTAAAATGTACTGGCAATGGGCGTAGAGAATCATATCAATTTCAACCAATTTGTAGAATGAGGAATACATATATTGAACCAGGTATACATTTACCCGAAGAGATAATAAAAGATACAAAAAAAGGTATTTATGCGACTGAATTTTCAGGGGGAGAAGTGAATACTCAAACAGGTGATTTTATTTTTGGTATAAATAGTGGATTTTTTATTGAAAATGGAGAAATTACAGAGGCTATAAAACCATTTTTATACGCTGGGAACACATTAGATATTTTATCAAAAATCGATGTTATTGGCAACGATTTGAAATTTGAAATTGGAGATTGTGGTAAAAGTGGACAAATGGTGGATGTATCTTATGGCCAGCCCACATTACGAATTTCTTCACAAAAAATAGGTGGTTCAAGATGAAAGGGAATATTTATGAGTTAGAGAGCAATATAAAAAAAGTACTAAAGAAAGAAAGTCATGCTGAGATATATTTTTCTAATAAAGAAACACATTGTTTTGAAATAAATGATAAACAAGAAAAAAATTACTCTTTGTTTTCAGACATGGGGATTGCCGCAAGAGTTTTTGATGGAAAGAGAATAGGTTTTTCGTCACGGCCCGGATTTAGTGAAGATGATATCAATAGTGCACTTGAAGATGCAAGAGAAAATATAAAATTTACCAATAATAATTTTTATATCCCCTTTGTTAGAAAAAAATCACAGTGTCATTTTATTCCTAAATTTTCAAGTAGCGATATTAACCCATTAGATTATTTGGATGAAGATTTATTTAAAGTTATTGATGAGAAAGCGTATAAAACAGGTTTAAGTCTTAAAAATATTTATTTTTATAGTAAAATAGAGCAATTTTTATTAATAAATACTGTACAAGTTCAAGGAGGTGGTACCGCCAATTTATATTCATTAGGATTCAATTTCCATTTGAAAAATGAGAAATTAGATGAATGTTTCATTATAACTACTATTTCCCCAAAAGTAGCCAAAATAGATGTAGATGAAGTTATTTCCCAGGCAAAGAAAGTAGCTAATACTAAGATTATTGCTTCATTGCGGAAAAAAATTATTGATTGTCCAATTTTACTAACCCATAATGCAGTTTCTATAATAATATATGTATTTTTATCTTTACTTACTAGTGAATCAATTTTTCATAAAAGAAGCTTTATCTCAAATAAAAATGCTAATATTTCTTTTGGTAATCAACTAACTATCGTTGAAAACTCTAAAATTAACAAAATTTATAATGCAAATATTGACCGAGAAGGAATTTCCAGACGAGAGGTAAAAATAATTGAAAAAGGGGAATTATGTAATATTATTTCTGATACTAAGTATGGAACTAAAATGAAGATTGCTAGTACTTCTTCTGCGTGGCGCGATAGTTATCAGCAAATGCCAAAGGTAAAAGCTACATCTATTTCTGTTGAAGCTGGAATTTTTTCGACAGAAGAGATTATTAACAGATATAATCAAATTTTTATCATCGATGATCTAATGGGTATTGCTTCCGGGATAAACCCAAATACTAGCGATTTTCAAGTGACTTCAGAAGGATATTTAATAAATAATAAAGGATTATTAGGGCGTGCAAGAGTATTTTTCCAAAGTAATTTGATAAACTTGTTTAATAGTATTATTGAAATTTCTAAAGATAGAGAATATGGAATTGACGGTTCTGTTTATGTCCCCTCTTTTTTGATTGATAGCATAAAACTGACTGTAATCTAAAATATTTGACTCAGCTTTCAAAGGTTAAAATCTTTAATTTATCCTTTAAACTTCCCCAATTCTCTTATTTCTTTCTCCTAATTTTGACACTTGCAGGCAATTTAACCATTTAGCTGCCTCAAAGTATTATAAAATAAGTATTTTGTCCTTTAGCTTCAGAAATTGTAGTGAAAACAATAATACTGTTTAAATCTTTATAGAATGTTATTATTCTATAGTGTATAATTATTTAAAGACGAAAGTGAGTTTTAAATTATAAGTGTAATTTTTTAAAAAGGTGTTGTGAATGACTGAGAGATTTAATTTGGTATCTGATTACCCCCCTCAGGGCGACCAGCCCCATGCTATAAAAAAATTGGTAGAAGGTATACGTAATGGTTACAAATATCAAACTTTACTGGGAGTAACTGGTTCAGGGAAGACTTTTACTATGGCAAATGTAATTCAGGAAATTCAATTGCCTACTCTGGTGATCTCTCACAATAAAACCTTGGCTGCTCAATTGTGCAGTGAGTTTAGAAGATTTTTTCCTGATAATGCAGTGGAATATTTTGTAAGCTATTATGATTATTATCAACCGGAGGCATATATTGCCCGTACAGATACTTATATCGAAAAGGATTCTTCTATAAATGAAGAAATTGACCGTTTAAGGCTCTCTGCTACCAGTTCTCTCCTGGAAAGAAAAGATGTTATTATTGTTGCCAGCGTATCTTGTATATACGGATTAGGTTCACCCAAAGATTATCAAGAATTAGTATTAAAAATTAGTAAGAACGAAATTTTCAAAAGAGATAATATTTTAGAAAGTCTTATAAATATACACTACGAGAGAAATGATATTGATTTTCACCGTGGATGTTTTAGAGTTAGAGGAGATGTAATTGAAATATTTCCTTCCTACTTAGAATATGCTTTTCGTATAGAGTTATGGGGTGATGAAATAGAAGTAATTTCCGAGATAGACCCTCTAACCGGAAAAGTTATAAAGAGAAGAGATAAATTGATAGTTTATCCTGCAAAACATTTTGTTACTACTAAAGATAAATTAGAAAGAGCAATTTTATCTATTGAAGAAGAATTAAGACAAAGATTAAAATATTTTAAAAAAGAGGGAAAGCTCTTAGAGGCTCAAAGATTAGAACAAAGAACTAAATATGATTTAGAAATGTTAAAAGAAGTGGGATATTGCAGTGGAATTGAGAACTATTCTCGTCATATTAGCGGAAGAGAATCAGGAGAACCTCCGGCAACTCTGTTAGATTATTTTCCTTCTGATTTTATGATGTTTATTGACGAATCCCACGTTACTATTCCTCAATTAAGAGGTATGTTTGCGGGCGATAAGTCTCGAAAGGATAGTTTGGTAGAATATGGTTTTCGTCTACCTTCTGCCTATGATAATAGGCCATTGTATTTTAACGAAATAAAAAATTACATGGAAAAAGTTATCTTCGTTTCAGCAACCCCAGCCAAATATGAATTAGAAAGAAGTAAGCAAACAGTTGAACAGATTATCAGACCCACCGGATTAGTTGACCCGGAGATAATTTTAAAACCAGCCAAAAATCAGATTGATAACCTAATAGAAGAAATTAAAAAGAGGACGGAAAAAAAGGAGAGAATATTAGTAACTACCCTTACTAAAAGAATGGCTGAAGATGTAGCTGAGTATTTGGAAGAAATTAATATAAAAGCAAAATATCTTCATTCAGAGATTAAGACTTTGGAAAGGATTAACATTTTGAAGGATTTAAGATTAGGTAAATTTAATGTGTTAGTAGGAGTTAATCTTTTAAGAGAAGGATTAGACCTCCCGGAAGTATCTTTAGTAGCTATTTTAGATGCAGATAAAGAAGGTTTTTTAAGGTCAGAAACCTCTCTAATTCAGACTATGGGGAGAGCAGCAAGAAACATAAACGGCACAGTTATTTTGTATTGCGAAAATATTACTGGGTCGATAAGAAGGGCAGTGAAAGAAACTAATCGAAGAAGGAAAATACAATTAGAATATAATCGCAAATACCAGATAACTCCCAAAACTATAACTAAGACAGTAGAAGAATTTGCAATTATTAATAACATAAATAACTTCGAAAATTTTTCTACTATTAATGAAGAACATGAAAAATACTTAAGTAAGAGCAATTTATGGTTATTGATAAAATCTTTAGAGAAAGAGATGAAGCAAGCAGCAAAAAATTTAGATTTTGAAAGAGCGGCTTTGTTGAGAGATGAGATAAGAAGATTAAAAAAAGAGAAAACTTTATTCGGGGAAATAAAATAGTGAATCAGTATATAGTTATTTAGTTAGATAGTTACCTGGTTAATTAGTTAGAAGAAGAGTTGCTTTATTATTAGCATATTAGTGAATTGATTAATTTCTCGATTAACCAGTAAACTAAGTAACCAACTAACCAGGTAACCAACAGAGGAGAGATATTAAGTGGTTCAGACTAAGATAATAATTAAAGGTGCACGAGAACATAACTTGAAGAATATTAATTTGGAGATACCCAGAAACAAATTAATTGTAATTACCGGGTTGAGCGGTTCTGGTAAATCTTCTTTAGCTTTTGATACGATTTATGCAGAAGGTCAGAGAAGATATATTGAATCTTTGTCTTCTTATGCTCGTCAATTTATGGAAAGAATGAAAAAACCTGATGTGGATTATATTGGAGGACTATCACCGGCGATTTCCATTGATCAGAGAAAAGCAAGTAAGAATCCTCGCTCTACAGTAGGTACCGTAACGGAAATTTATGATTATTTACGGTTACTTTTTGCCCGGATTGGAATACCTCATTGCCCACAGTGCGGTAGATGGGTTAGCAAGCAGACAGTCGAGCAGATGGTTGATCAAATTTTAAATTTATCCCCGGGAACAAAAATACAAGTTTTAGCCCCGATAATTCGCTTCAAAAAAGGTGAACACAAACAAATATTAGAAGATATTCAAAAAAAAGGATTTGTTAGAGTGAGAGTTGATGGAAACACTTTCGAAGTAGAAGAAGATATAAAAATCGATAGGTATAAAAACCATAATATAGAAGTCGTGGTAGACAGGTTGTTAGTGAATCCTGAAATAAAGACTCGTTTAGCTGGTTCTATCGAAACTGCTTTAAGTCTAAGTGAAGGAACAGTAGTAATTGATATAGAAGGTGGTAAAGAAAAGATGTTTAGTGAGCATTTTTCTTGTCCCAGCTGCGGAATTAATTTACCGGAAATTGCTCCTCGAATCTTTTCTTTCAATAATCCTTATGGAGCTTGTCCTGCTTGTAGTGGTTTGGGCTTTAAAATGGAATTTGATCCGGAATTAATTGTGCCGGATAAGAATAAATCTATACTGCAAGGCGCCTTAGTTCCCTGGGGAGAGGTTAAAGGAAAATATTTATATCACATGTTAAAGGGTTTAGCCGATTTTTATGGTTTTAGTCTTGACACTCCTTTTGTTGAATTAAAACCTGAATTTCAGGAGATTATATTATACGGCTCAGGAGGAATAAAGATACCCTTTAAATATCAGAATGATGAACAATCTACCTATTGGAGTTATAAAAATTCTTTTGAGGGAGTAATTAATAATTTAAAAAGAAGATATCGAGAAACTAAATCAGAATATATTCGCTCAGAGATACAAAAGTTTATGAATATTGGACCCTGTCCCTCTTGCGAGGGTAAAAGACTTCGTCCGGAAAGCTTAAATGTTACTATTGATGGTTTCTCTATAGCGGATATTACTGAAAAATCTATCAAATGGAATTATAATTTTTTTGAAAAATTAAAATTAAATGAAAGAAGAAGAGTTATTGCCGGCCAAATTTTAAAAGAAATAAAAAATAGATTAAGTTTTTTAAGTAATGTAGGTTTAGATTATCTAACCTTATCTCGTTCATCTTCTACCTTAGCAGGAGGAGAAAACCAGAGAATTCGTTTGGCTACTCAGATTGGCTCGAACTTAACCGGAGTACTTTACATTTTAGATGAACCGAGTATTGGCTTACACCAAAAAGATAATTCTAAACTTTTGCAGACTCTTATAAAGCTGAGAAATTTAGGGAATACGGTGATAGTAATTGAACATGATGAAGCTACAATGAGAATTGCAGATTACATTGTTGATTTAGGACCGGGGGCAGGGGTACACGGTGGATATTTAGTAGCGAAAGGTGACATTAAAGATATTATAAACAATAAGAAATCCATTACTGGAAGATATCTAAGCCATCTTAGTAAAATTGATGTTCCTTCCGAAAGGAGAGAGGGGAACGGGAAATATTTGAAAATTCGAGGAGCTCGCCAGTACAATTTAAAAAATATCGATGTATCCGTTCCTTTGGGTACACTTACTTGTATCACTGGAGTATCTGGTTCCGGAAAAAGTACTTTAGTCGAGGAAACCTTATATAAAGCTTTAATCAGGAAAATTTATAAGAGCAGAGTTCATCCTGGTGATTATGATAAAATTGAAGGAATAGAAAATATTGATAAAGTGATAATTATCGATCAATCACCTATAGGTAGAACTTCTCGCTCTAATCCGGCTACTTACACCGGGGCATTTACTCCGATTAGGGAAATATTTTCCAGGACAAAAGAAGCTAAAATTAGAGGTTATAAGGCGGGCAGGTTTAGTTTTAATGTAAAAGGTGGAAGATGTGAAGCCTGTCAGGGTGGAGGGATAATAAAGATTGAAATGTATTTTTTACCTGATGTATATATACCCTGTGAAATTTGTAAAGGTAAAAGGTTCAATCGTGAAACTTTAGATATAAAATATAAGAGTAAAAATATAGCTCAGGTGTTAGATATGACTGTTGAAGAGGCCCTGGAATTTTTTAGAGCAATTCCCATGATAAAAAGAAAATTACAAACTTTATATGATGTAGGATTAGGATACATAAAATTAGGACAATCTGCCACCACTTTATCCGGCGGTGAAGCACAAAGAGTGAAATTGGCTAAAGAATTAAGTGCTAAAAGCACAGGAAGAACCATATACCTTTTAGATGAGCCTACTACCGGTCTGCATTTTGATGATGTAAAAAAATTACTCAATGTCTTAGATAGGTTAGTAGATGCTGGGAATACAGTCATAGTAATCGAACATAACTTAGAGGTAATTAAGTCAGCAGATCATATTATTGATCTTGGTCCGGGAGGTGGAGAAGAAGGAGGCAGAGTTATAGCCAGGGGAACTCCTGAAGAAATAGCACATAATAAGAATTCATTTACTGGAGAATTTTTAAAGAAAGTACTGAATTAGTTACTTGGTTACCCAGTTACCCGGTTAGTTAGTTAAATAACATACTACTCATTGAATTAACTAATTAACCAACTAACCAAATAACCAGCTAACTAATCTAATTAATTGATAAATTGGTGAATTGATAAATTGGTGAATTGATAAATTGGTGAATTGATAAATTGGAGAATCGATAAATTGGAGAATCGATAAATTGGTGAATCGGTAAATTGGTGAATCGGTAAATTGGTGAATCGGTAAATTGGAGAATTGGTTAACCATGGATATTAAATCAAAGATAAATAAATTACCTGAAACAAGTGGAGTTTATTTTTTTAAAGATAAAAGAGGAAAAGTAATTTATGTAGGGAAGGCCAATTCCTTAAAAAGTAGAGTTTCTTCTTACTTTAGTAGTTCTTCCCAACAATCTCCAAAGATAAATAGGATGATTAAAGAGATCGTAAATGTTGAATACATACCCACTTCTTCTGAAATAGAAGCACTTATCTTAGAAAGTAAAATGATTAAAAGTAATAACCCTTACTATAATACTCAATCAAAAGATGATAAGAGCTATCCCTATATTAAAATTACTTTAGAGAGAGAATTTCCTCAAATCTTACTTTACAGAAAAATAAATCGAAAAACAAAGGAGGATAGAGCTTTATATTTTGGCCCTTTTGTGGATACAAATGCTACCCGGGTAGTTATAAAATTATTAAGGCAAATTTTTAAAATTAGGGGATGCAGAAAAAAAGATTTAAAGAAGGCGAAAATTTGCTTAGATTACCAGATCGGTTTGTGTTCAGCGCCTTGTGCGAATATGATTAGCAAAACAGAGTACCGAAAAAGAATAAGAGAAATTTGCCTGTTTTTGGCAGGGAAACAAAAAAAATTATTAAATGGTCTTTATCAAGAAATGAAAGAAGCTTCTCATAATCTAAATTATGAAAAAGCTGCCAAAGTAAGAGATAAAATAAAATCAATTGAAACAATTTTAAAGGGTCAGGAAATAAACTTATATAGAAAAAAAAATAAAAATAGTTATTTGTTGAAGAAGGTAGAAGAAGTAGAAGAAGACGAAATTAAGAAGGGTCAGAAGGCAGTTATTGATTTAAAAGATAAATTAAGCTTAAAGAAACTACCAGAAAGAATTGAAGCATTCGACATCTCTAATATTCAGGGGAAATTATCTGTTGGTTCTTTGGTTGTTTTTGAAAAAGGACGACCAAAAAAGAAAGATTACCGAAGATTTAGAGTGAGTAGAGTTGAAGGAATTGACGATTATGCTATGTTGCAAGAGGTAACAGAGAGGAGATATAAAAGATTATTATCTGAAGGTAAAAAATTGCCAGATTTAGTTCTTGTTGATGGAGGAAGAGGTCAACTTAGTGCGGTGAAAAAAATATTAAACAATTTGAATCTTGAATTACCAATAATAGGTATAGCCAAAAAAGAAGAGGAAATATTTAAACCAGAGGTTCATAAACCGATAATATTACCTTCTAATTCTGAGTCACTTTTTTTACTGCAAAGAATAAGAGATGAGGCTCATAGATTTGCGGTGACTTATCACAGGAGGATTAGAAGTAAAGAATTACGTAATTCAAAGTTAGACCTTATTCCAGGAATTGGTGCTAAACGAAAAAGATTATTATTAGAACACTTTAAAAGCATAGAAGATATAAAAAATGCTTCCAAGGTCGACATAAGTAAGATACCAGGATTTGGAGATAAAATTGCGGAAAAAATTAAAACAGTTATGGAGGTAAGAAGATGATATTAAATTTTCAAGGAAAAAAAGCTATAATAAATGAAAAATCTTTTATTGCGGAAAATGCTACTATAATTGGAGAAGTTATAATCGGAAAATGCTCCAGTATTTGGTATAATGTAGTATTAAGAGGTGACATAGCTCCCATTAGTATAGGAAGTAATACCAGCGTTCAGGATGGCAGTATTGTTCATTGTGATGTAGGAGTTCCTACTATAATAGGAAACAATGTTACCATAGGTCACAATGTAATGCTTCACGCGTGCAAGATTGGAGACAATTCTTTAATAGGGATTGGGGCAATTGTGCTTGATGGTGCAGAAGTAGGCGAAGGAGCCATAGTAGGAGCTGGAGCAATAGTAACCCCGAGAACTAAAATACCACCGTTTACCATGGCTTTAGGTGTACCAGCGAAAGTGGTGCGCAATCTTTCTGAAGAAGAAATTGAAAATTTAAAAAAACACGCCCTGGATTACGTTGAGTTAATGAAAAGATATAAATGATTCCGTATCTCGTATCTCGTGAATCGTATCTCGTTAAGAATTAGTTACCTGGTTAGTTGGTTACCTGGTTAGCTAGTTAAGAAAATAAGAATTAGCGTGGAGCGTTTAGCGTGGAGCATATAGGCGGAAGTGCAAAGCGTATAGCGAAAAACGCAAAACCAAAACTTAAAATTTAAAATTAAAGAAAAAAGGGTTTGAATTTTGAATTATGGTTTTTAGCTTTTAGTTTTAACTTTTTAATTTAATTAGGAATTAGGGTAAGCATCCTATTAATCCAAAACTATACGCTAAACGCTACCTGCTATACGCTAATTCTATGCTAACAACTAATTTATTTGTAAAATATAATGAAAATTGTATATAATAAATAAGGTGAATTTTTAAACAATATCAAGGTAATTTCTTGAGAATTATTATCAACTATAAAAAGCCGTATCTCGTGAATCGTATCTCGTAAAGAGTTAGTTAGTTACCTGGTTGGCTGGTTAAGAAGAACAGTAGTCAGAATACAGAATACGATTTTTTTTTATCTCTTTATCTAAAAACTGTAAACTGATAACTGAAAATTTCTATTTGAAACTAACGACTAACGACTTCACTATCGACTAAATTAATCGGCGAATTGGTAAATCGGTAAATAGGTAAATTGGAGAATCGGTAAATCGGTCAATTGGAGGTTAGAGACTTATGAAACATAAATCAGTTGCTGACAGTGCTTATGAAATACTAATCAAACATAAAAAGCCATTACATTATCGTCAAATTACTAAAGAGTTAACAAAAATAAGACCATTAAAAGTCAAAGAACCCTATTATGCTGTAAATGCCTCTATGAGCGGAGATAAAAGATTTATGAGGATAAAAAGAGGAGTATGGGGTTTAGTGAAATGGCAATATAAAGATGCAAACATTAAGTATTCTCTCACTAGTTATTGTTTGAAAGACGGTACTATGTTTTTAACCAGTTATATGAGACCATTTTTCCCTAAAGAAGAAAATGCCGTTGAAATTACCTTTATAGACAAAGAAGGAAATGAAATAGAAGCAATAGTGAATAATGATCTCAATTGTTTAGTTGGATTAAAGGAATGGTATGAAAAGAAGAAACTAAAAGTAAACGATATTATTTTTATTGGCCTTATTGACTATGATAGAAAACGATATTTTTTGGTGACAGAAGATGAAACCAAAATAGAACCTCAGGACGATTTAAGTGAAAAAGTTTTTAAAATATTGCAAGAAGCAGGTCACTCTCTAACTTATAAAGAGATTTGCGAAAGGGTATTAGAGGTAGAAGTAAATGAAGAAAATTTATTTTCTAAATATATTGATAATATTTTGAGGAAAGACTTCCGATTTATCGAAGAGAAAGAAGAAATGTGGGGTCTCTTTGATTGGTTAAGCGAAATTAAAAAATTGCAATTAAGACTGATAAGTTCTGAAAATAGCAAAAGTCTTAAAAAATTACTTCAAAAAGTGTTTGAATTTTTGGGTTTTGAAACTTCTATTGTATTAGAAAGAGAGGCATCTTTTATTTTAGCAAAAGCATTATTAGATTATAAAACATACAATTTAATTGTTGATGCAAAGTTATCAGATAAAAAAGGCGAAAAAATACAAAAGTATGAACATTGGAGCGAGTTGTGCAAGGTAAAAGAGGAAACAAAATCAGATTATTCGGTAATTATTTCTCCGGATTTCGATTATGATAAACTAAGCCGAAAAACAGATAAGAACAAAATTATATTGTTTGAGCTGAGATGGTTATGCAATCTTATAGAAGAACATGATAAATTACCCTTTTCTTTAAATGATTTGAAATCAATTTTTTCAGCAGATAATTCTGTTAAGAATAATATTTTTAGATTATTTGAAAAAAGAAAAATACTCTATAATAAAATAAAACTGATTAATATCATTATTAATTTATTACACGAGAATAGCGGCAAAAAACTTTATCTTAATGTAGAGTCACTAACTAAAATAATTAATCAAAAAATTGATGCATACATTGGGTTTAAAAGAGTGAAAGAATATGAAGTAGAAGAAATTACAAAATTATTTTCTTTGGAGCCATTTAATATAATACAAAAAACCGAAATGGGAAGCATTATATTAAACTTTAAACCGGAATTAGCAAAAGAAAGATTAAATAAAGCAATTGGGGAAATATTTTAGAATAGCGTATAATATTGGTTAGATAGTTAATTAGTTACTTGGTTAGCTGGTCAAGGAGCGATCATATTTGTGAATTTAATGTTAAACTAATTAACCAGTAAACCAGCTAACTAGCCAACCAGATGAAATACGATATACGAAAAAGAGGTGATATTCAATGAAAATAAAATGGTTAGGGCATTCTTCATTTTTAATTGAATCTGAAAGAGGAATTAAAATTATCACTGATCCTTTCGATGAAACTCTTGGCTATAAACTCCCTCGGATTAAAGTAAATATTGTAACTGTTAGTCACGAACACTTTGACCATAATTATGTGAGAGGAGTAAAAGGAAGGCCGGTAGTTTTCAAAGGTCTGGTAAGTAGAGAATCACATAAAATGGAATTCAAAGGAATATCATCTTATCATGATAGCGTTTACGGAAGTCAGAGAGGGCAAAATACAATATTTGTTATAAAGGCTGATGGATTAAGCTTATGTCACTTGGGTGATTTAGGACATATTTTAAATTCTGACAAATTAGCTGAGATAGGTAAAGTAGATATTCTTTTTATTCCTGTGGGTGGATTTTATACTATAAATAGCAGTCAAGCCACTCAGATAATTAAAGACATTAAACCTAAGATAACAGTTCCTATGCATTATAAAACCAAGGCCATTAAATTCTCTATAGACCCAGTGGAAGTATTTCTGTCAAATAAAGATAATGTAAAAAGATTAGAATCGAGCGAGTTCGAAATAAAAAAGGAGACATTACCCCAAAATACTCAAATTTATGTTTTACAATATGAATAGAATATAGCTAAAAATTTGGTTACTTAGTTAACTAGTTACCTGGTTAGATAGTTAAGAAAATTAAAAACGAAAAGCGCAAAACTATAAAACTAGTTTTATATCTTAAATATGTTTTCTTAACCAGTTAACCAACTAACTAAACAAAAGAGGAGATTTATGACAAAATATATTTTTATTACAGGAGGAGTAGTTTCATCTTTGGGTAAAGGTATTTCTGCTTCTTCTATCGGTAGGATATTGAAAAGCAGGGGTTTAAATATTTCCATACAGAAGCTAGATCCTTACATAAATGTTGATGCAGGAACTATGAATCCCTATCAACATGGTGAAGTATTTGTCACCGAAGATGGAGCGGAGACAGATTTAGATTTAGGACATTATGAGAGATTTATTGATACAAATTTATCTAGTTATAATAATGTAACTACCGGGAAAATCTATAGTTCTGTAATTTCCAAAGAAAGAAGAGGAGATTTTTTAGGGGCTACGGTTCAGGTGATACCCCATATAACTGATGAGATTAAATCTACCATTAAAAATATTTGCCAAAATAAAAAAGAGAAAGTAGATGTAGTAATCATAGAAATCGGAGGAACAGTAGGTGATATTGAAAGCCTTCCTTTTTTAGAAGCTATAAGGCAATTTAGAAATGATCTAGGTAAAGAAAACGTTCTGTATGTACACGTTACTTTTGTTCCTTATCTTAAAGCGGCCAAAGAGTTAAAGTCAAAACCTACTCAACATAGCGTAAGAAAGCTTAGAGAGATTGGCATTCAACCAGATATAGTTATCTGCCGTTGCCAATCAAAACTTTCCGAAGAGGTAAAAAATAAAATATCCTTATTTTGCGATATTAAGAATGAGGCAATAATTGAAGCAATAAACGTTAAATCTATTTATGAAGTACCAATAGTATTTGAAGAACAAAAGTTGGGAGATTTAATAGTAAAGTTGTTAAATTTAAAATGCCAGGATCCTGATTTGCAAAATTGGAGAAATATGGTTGATAAAATATATCATCCCAAAAGAGAAGTTAACATTGGGGTGGTGGGAAAATATATTAGTTTAAAAGATGCTTATATAAGTATTACCGAAGCGCTTCTTCATGGTGGAATCGATAATGATTGTAGAGTAAAAATAAAAAGAATTGATTCGGATGAACTAAAAAAACATTCCCCAAAAGATATTTTTAAAGATATTAATGGAATCCTGATACCGGGTGGTTTTGGAAAAAGAGGGACAGAAGGTAAAATTGAAACAGTAAAATATGCAAGGGAAAATAAAATACCTTTTTTAGGAATTTGTTTAGGTATGCAATGTGCGGTTATTGAGCTTGCTCGTAATGTAATAAATTTAAAAAGAGCTAATAGTACAGAATTTGATTCTAAAACACCTTTTCCCGTAATTGACCTTTTACCGGAGCAAAAGAAAATAAAAATAAAGGGCGGCACTATGCGCTTAGGCAAATACTCTTGTAAATTAGAAAAAGATTCTCTTGCCTTTAAATTATTCAACCAAGAAATGGTTTACGAAAGGCATCGACATAGGTACGAATTTAATAATTCATATAAAAATGAATTTTATAAACACGGTATAAGATTTAGCGGCTTAAATCAGGATTTAAATTTAGTGGAGATTATCGAGCTTTCGAATCATCCCTGGTTTATAGGAGTGCAATTTCATCCCGAATTCAAATCAAGACCTAACCGAGCTCACCCATTATTTAGGGGATTTATAAAAGCAGCGATAAAAAATAGTCGTTAGTGAATAGTGAATAGTATTTAGCTAAGAAATAAAAAAACAGTATATATTTAGTATATAGTAAAGAAAGAAAAGGTTGCAAGTTACAAGATGCAAGTTGCAAGTAGGGACAGATCTTGTGTCTGCCCAACAAAAGACAAAAATATAAAAAAGTAGAACATAATAATATATAGCGTACAGCGTACAGCGTATATAATTAGTTAGTTGGTTACATGGTTAACTAGTTAAGAAAATAGAAGAACGAAACCAGAATAAAAATCGTATCTCGTTTCTTAGCGTATAGCGGATAATATAGTTAGGTAGTTAATTAGTTACTTGGTTAGCTGGTTGAGCCATAAATATATTGATGAATTAATATTAAACTAATTAACTAGCAAACCAGCTAACTAGCAAACCAAATTGATAAGTGTACCGGTAGACTGGAAAATTTTATAAATTTTAAATTTTAGGTTAATAAGTAGGTGATAAAAACATGTTTAATGCTTTGGTATTAGCAGGTGCAAAAGAAAAAGGACCCTTAGAAATTGCTGAGAATGTAAACAACAAAGCTCTAATTATGATAGACAGTAAACCTATGATTGAATATATTGTTGATGCGTTAAATAATTCAGAAAATATTGATAAAATTTTAGTGGTAAGTCCAAAAAATGAACTTCATCCTTATATAGGTAAAAAAGTTGAAGAAATGTTAAATCCCGGTAATTCTATACTTGAAAATATGGAGATTGGGTTAAAATATTTTAATTCCAATGATAATTTATTACTTTTAACCTCTGATATTCCCCTGATTACTCCTAAAGCAATTGATGAATTTATAGAAATATGCACAAAAAGAAAAGCTTACATTGGTTACCCTATAATAACTAAAGAAAATATTATGAGAAAATATCCCGAAGCCGAGAGAACTTATGTAAAAATGAAAGAAGGAATATTCTGTGGAGGAAATATTGTATTTTTTAAACCAGAGGTATTTTATCAAAAGAAAGAATTAATTAAGGAACTATTTGAAAACAGAAAATCTACCTGGAAATATGCTAAAATATTAGGCCTTAAGTTTATATTAAAATTTTTATTTAAAACTTTAACCTTAGAGGAAATAGAAAAAAGAGTAACCGACATAATTGGTTATAATTCTATTGCAGTTATGGTATCATATCCAGAAATAATGATTGATTTAGATAAACCCAGTGATTTGGAATTAATTCGAAAATGTTTAGAGAGGCAGAGAAAATCATCAGTTAAAAATTAATAGATAAGTTAGGTCTGAGTTTATAGCTTTACATTTATAGCATTTTTAACTCGATATTTTCAAGTAATAAAAAAATAAAAATATTTGTAATAATAAAACATTAGTGATAAAATGTAATTGGACATAGTATATTAAAAGGATAACTCTTCAATAGCCCCCTTTTTAATGAATTTTCTAATAACATTACTACTTCAAGATATTTTCTTGTTAGAAAGTGTCGGTGGAAAAATATTTTTTGATCTTACGGGATAAAAATAGCTTTATACATCAGTAATTTATTATTAAATTCGTTTAGAAATAACCAAGCTATTAATTTAAATATTATAAATGTTTTAAAAATATTAATAAAATCTAATTATATATATAAAGGGAGGTCTTACAGTTTGCTTTTAACAGAATTAAAAGAAAAAAAGATTAACGATTTATGTAAAATTGCAAAAGAATATAATATTAATAATTTTTCCAGAATAAAAAAGATGGATTTGATCTTCAAAATATTACAAGCCGAAACAGAGAAAAAGGGTTATATGTTTTCTGAGGGAATTTTGGAGATTATGAATGAGGGATTTGGTTTTTTAAGAACAGGAGGCTACTTGCCAGGTGAAAATGATATTTACATTTCCCCTTCTCAAATAAGAAGATTTAATCTTAGTATTGGTGATCTTGTCTCAGGCCAAGTTAGACCTCCTAAAGAAGGAGAAAGATACTATGCTTTATTAAAAATTGAAGCAGTTAACCACGAAGATCCAGAATTATCTAAAGAAAGAATAGATTTTGAAAACCTTACTCCTCTTTTTCCCGAAAAGATGATTAAATTAGAAAATAAATCAGGTGGACTATCAACACGAATTATTGATTTATTTTCACCAATTGGGAAAGGTCAACGAGGTCTAATAGTTTCTCCTCCAAAAGCAGGTAAGACAATTTTATTAGAAAAGATTGCTAATGGAATTACAATTAATCATCCAGAGATAAATCTCCTGGTTTTATTAATTGATGAAAGACCGGAGGAAGTAACCGGAATGCAAAGATCAGTAAAAGCTGAAGTGATAAGCTCTACTTTTGATCAACCTGTCAGTAATCATATAAAAGTAGCGGAAATTGTCCTGGAAAGGGCTAAAAGGTTAGTAGAGCAAAAGAAAGATGTAGTTATATTATTAGATAGCATTACGAGATTAGCGCGAGCTTACAATCAAACTATTCCAACAAGTGGCAAAACTCTATCCGGTGGTTTAGATTCAAGTGCTATTTATTTACCAAAAAGATTCTTTGGGGCAGCGAGAAATATTGAAGAAGGAGGTAGCTTGACTATACTTGCCACCGCTTTAGTGGAAACTGGGAGCAGAATGGATGATGTAATATTTGAGGAATTTAAAGGTACTGGTAATATGGAATTAAGGTTAGATAGAGAACTTTCTGAAAATCGAATATTTCCGGCAATTGACATTAAGAAATCAGGTACTCGAAAAGAAGAATTATTACTGCCTAAAGAGAAATTACAAAAAATATGGTTACTAAGAAGGGTATTAGCTTCACAACCATCTCTGGGTGCGGTAAGATTAGTGATTAATAAATTAAAAAAGACAAAGAATAATCAAGAGTTTTTAGGTTCTATTAAAGAACAGGATATTTGATAAGAGGATAGAATTGGGGTCAGGCTTCACAACTTCACAAAAATTAAAACGAAAACAGAAAATGTGAAGTTGTGAAGCCTGACCCCAATTCCGAGATACTGATTTAATTTTTGACCTTAAAATAATAATATGTTATAATTTCTTATGTTTTTAATCTAATAATATTAACAAAAGGAAGTTAAAGGAATAGTAAAATGAAAAAAGATATACATCCAAAATATGGAAAAACAACAATAAGTTGTGCTTGTGGTAACAGTTTTGAAACTGGTTCTACTAAAAAGAATATGAAAGTAGAAATATGTTCTGCTTGTCATCCCCTTTTTACCGGTAAACAAAAGATAATTGATACTGCAGGAAGAGTTGAGAGATTTAATAAAAAATACAATTTAAGCAACGATGAAGATAGTGATAATTAATGATACTATCATAAAAATATTTAAATGATTTCAAAAATGAGTATTCCATTAAAAAAGAAATAGAAAAAGTTTTTGATGAATGATTACAAGAATAAAAAATATGAACGGGAAAAAGATATTATTTAAGAATATTTGTAATAAAATGATGAATCAATTTAAATATAAAAAGACAGAGCTTTCATAAGGCTCTGTCTTTTTATATTTATCTAATTGTATAGGAATTTCCTTAAAGTTTTGAGATTTAAACTAACAACTAACAACTAACGACTATTCACTATCAACTAATTTTATAGTGTAGAGGAGGGAAGAAATGCGTGAAGGTGTAAACACTGGTTGGATCGAAGTTATATGTGGGAGCATGTTTAGCGGAAAGAGTGAAGAATTAATAAGAAGAGTTCGTAGAGTTCAAATTGCCAAAAAAAAAGTTCAGGTATTTAAACCAACTATTGATAATAGATACGCCGTTCAGTATATTTACTCGCATAATGGCACTAAGGTTGAAGCTATAAATATTACTAAATCAAAAGAAATTTTGGAAAGAATAGAACCAGATACTGAGGTAATCGCTATTGATGAAGCTCAATTTTATGATGAGGATATTATGCCCATTTGCCAAAAACTTGCCGACCAAGGGAAAAGAGTAATTATTGCAGGTTTAGATCAGGATTTTAGAGGGGAACCATTTGGCCCAATACCTAAATTGCTTGCAGTAGCAGAATACATAGATAAGTTGCAAGCTATCTGCATGGTTTGTGGTAATACGGCTTCCAGAACTCAAAGATTAGTAAATGGTCAGCCAGCAAAGTATAGCGATCCAACCATATTGATTGGAGCAAAAGAAAGCTATGAGGCAAGATGTCGTAAATGTCATGAAGTACCTAAGGAATAGATTTCGTATATCGTATATCGTATATCGTATTGGAGAAAAATGGAAGAAAAAATTAAAAGTTTTAAAGATTTAAGAATTTGGCAAAAAGGGATAGAGATCATTAATGATGTTTATATTTTAACTAAGAAATTTCCCAAAGAAGAATTATTCAGCTTAACTTCACAATTAAGACGTTCTGCAATTTCTATACCTTCTAATATTGCCGAAGGATTTAAAAGGTTTCACAATAAAGAGTATAAACAATTTCTGTTTATCACTTTAGGAAGTTGCGCTGAGTTAGAAACGCAAATAATTATCGCAAAAGAGTTAAAATATATAAATGAAAATGAAGAAGAAAAACTGGTTGAAAAATTAGATCATATTTGCAGGATGACTTCAAGTTTAATTAAAAAGCTTTAACTATATACGACATACGATATACGAGATACGATATACGAGATGAGTGAGGTTAATTCTATGAAAGTTATGTTGATAAATTACACTAAAGACCCTGAAAAAATTGTAGCTCAGTCAGCAAGATTGTGTTATTCTGCATTAGGAATAGAAGAATTAAGGGAAAAGCTTAGTAATGAATCAATAATAAAATTAGTTAAAAAAGTAATGAAATTAGGGCATTATTCTGTTTTAGAGCATGCAACTTTTACTTTTGCTATAGAGGGAATTTCCAGAGTCACCTCCCATCAGTTAGTAAGACATCGGCTTGCCTCTTTTTCTCAACAAAGCCAAAGGTATGTTAAAATAAATAAAGAAGGATTTCCTTATATTGTTCCAAAATCTATCGCGCAGGAAGAAAAATTAAATAAAATATTTATCGATGCTATAAAAAAATTAGACGGAATTTACCGTATATTGTTAGATCATAATATAAAAGCAGAAGATGCAAGATATATTTTGCCACAGGCGGTTACAACTAAAATGATAATAACTGCAAATGCTCGGGAATTACTGCATATCTTTAAATTAAGATGCTGCAATAGAGCCCAATGGGAGATCAGAGAAGTTGCTATGAATATGTTAAAAGAAGTTAAGAGTATTGCGCCCACTATATTTGAAAATGCAGGTCCGCCTTGCATTTTAGGACCTTGCCCCGAAGGGGAATTATCCTGTGGTAAACCCTGGTCAAAAAATAAAGAAGAAGGAGTAAATAGATAATAATGAAAAATGCTGACTGTAATTATGGAGGTCAAGCAGTAATTGAAGGAGTGATGATGAGATCTCCTTTAAAATATGCTATTGCTGTTCGTAAACCAGATAAAGAAATAATTTTAAAAGTAGGTAAATTAAGGACATTGTCCGATAAGATGAAATTTCTTAAATGGCCTATTTTTAGAGGGATAATTAATTTAATCGAGTCTTTAGTGCTTGGCTTGAAAGCGCTAACTTATTCTGCAGAACAGGCAACGGGCGAAGAAGAGAAAATAAGTAACGTAGAAATGTTTTTTACGATTGTAATTGCTTTTGCACTATTTATAGTGTTTTTTATAGCTCTTCCTACCGCAATGGCTCGATATTTAGACAGGTACCTATCTAATATAATTATTTATAATTTATTTGAAGGATTATTAAGAATTAGTATATTTATAGTTTATCTATTGTTTATCTCAAAAATAAAAGATATAAGAAGAGTATTTGAATACCATGGGGCAGAACATAAAGTAATATATACCTATGAAGCAGGCGAAGAACTCAATGTTGATAATGTGAAAAAATACAGTACTTTACACCCTCGATGTGGAACAAGTTTTATTTTTATTGTTTTAATAATGAGTATTTTGGTATTTTCTTTGCTGGGGAAGCAAACTTTACTTTTAAGGATAGCCTATAGGATTGCCATAATTCCCATAATAGCTGGCCTGTCTTATGAAATCTTGAAATTATCAGCAAAAAATATGAATAAAACTTTTATAAAATGGGCAGTAATGCCTGGATTATGGTTTCAAAAACTTACTACCAGTGAACCTGATGATGCCCAGATTGAGGTGGCTATAAAAGCATTAAAAGGTGTTTTGCCTGGAGAAAACGAAAATTTAAAATCTGAAGTGGTAAATAATGTTTAAAAAATTAGAAGAATTAGAAAAAAAATATGAAGAATTAAATAAAAATCTTTCTGACCCAAATATTATTGCTGACCAGGCTAAGTTTCAGGAATGCGCAAAGATGTACTCTGATATTTCGAAAGCAGTTTTAAAGTACAAAGAATACAAGGATATAATAAAAGAAATTGAAGAAAACTCAAAATTATTTTCAGAAGAAAAGGACATAGAATTTAAAAAATTAATTAGTGAAGAAGTAGAAAAATTAAAAGAGAAGAAATCTAATTTGGAAATAGAATTAAAAGAAATTATGTTCCCCAAAGATCCTCATGATAATAAAAATTGTATAGCAGAAATAAGAGCTGGCGCTGGAGGCAGCGAAGCTGCACTTTTTGCTGGCGATCTTTTTAGAATGTATTCTCGATTTGCAGAAAATAATGGTTGGAAAACTGAAGTAATGAGTTCCAATCCTACGGGAATCGGAGGGTTTAAGGAGATAATATTTAGCATAATAGGAAAAGGTGTATACGGAAAGTTAAAATATGAGAGCGGAGTACATCGGGTACAACGCGTTCCTATAACCGAATCAAGCGGAAGGATACATACTTCAACCGTTACGGTAGCTATACTTCCCGAAGCAGAAGAGGTTGAACTGGAAATTAGTTCAAATGATTTAAAAATTGACCGTTTTCGTTCTACCGGTCCTGGAGGTCAAAGCGTTAATACTACAGATTCAGCAATTAGGATTACCCATATTCCAACCGGGATGGTAGTCACCTGTCAGGACGAGAAATCCCAACATAAAAATAAAGATAAAGCTCTAAAAATATTAAGGGCAAGGCTTTTAGATAAGGCAGAGAGAGAAAAACATGAAGAACTTGCTCTAAAGAGAAAGAACCAGGTTGGCACCGGAGATAGAAGTGAAAGAATTAGAACTTATAATTTCCCTCAAAATAGAATAACAGATCATCGTATTGGTTTAAATTTACATAATTTGGAAGAGGTATTAGAAGGAAATTTAAATGATTTAGTGGCTAATCTTTCAGAAAAATTAAAAACGAGCAGTGAAATTTAAAACAATGTTGGAAAATAAGTATAAATTTCAAACTGTAGGACAAGCTTTAAAAAATATTAACAAAATATTTAAAAATAAGGGAATAATAAATTCAGAAAGAGAAGCGGAAATTCTATTAAGTTATTTTTTAAAAATGAATAGAAGTAAGATATATTTAAATGGTGATAGAGAATTAAAAAACAAAGAAAAATTACAATTAGAAGATATGATCAAGAGAAGAATAAAAAAAATTCCTCTCCAGTATATAACTAAACATCAAGAATTTATGGGGATGGATTTTTTGGTAGAAAAAGGAGTGTTAATCCCCCGACCCGAGACAGAAATTTTGGTAGAAGAAGCTATTAAAAAATTAAAAAACTATAAATATTCTGATAATTTAGAGGTAGCAGATTTAGGAACCGGTACAGGTGTAATTGCTATAAGTATAGCTAAATTTATAGAAGATGTTATCATCTACGCAACCGATATTTCTAAAAATTCTTTGCAAATAGCATTAAAAAATGCTCAAAAACATGATTGTAAAGATAAAATAATATTTCTACAGGGAGACTTATTTGAACCTTTTATCGGTAGAATTGAAAAAAACAACTTAGATGGAATTATTTCAAATCCTCCTTATATAAATTCTTACGATTTTAAATCATTGTCTCCCGAAGTAAAAAATAATGAACCCAGGATTGCTTTATTTGGAGGAATTGACGGTTTAGGTTATTATCGTAAAATTATAAAGAAAAGTCCTCAATATTTAAAAAAGAATGGTTTTCTAGCCTTAGAAGTGGGTTTGAATCAGTCGAAAATGGTTGAAGAATTAATTCTAAAAGATAATAATTTTGATGAAGATATAGAAATTATAAAAGATTATTTGGGGATAGAAAGAGTAGTAATAGCATATCGGAAATAAAAACCGTATCTCGTATCTCGTGAATCGTATCTAGTTAAGAATCAGTTAGTTGGTTAGTTGGTTGCCTGGTTAGTTGGTTAAGAAAATAAAACATATAATTTAAAAATAAAAATTTCATTGCGAGGAACGAAGCGACAAATCAATCTTAGTTTAACATCTTTTATCGCATAAAAAAGAAAACAAAGAAACAGAAGTGAGAGCGTATTTTTTATCGCATCAAGAAGATTAGCTGATAGGATATAGGATTAGTTAGTTAATAAGTTAGCATTAAACCAGCTAACTAGCTAACTAAGTAACCAATTAACCGATATAGCTTTTTACTTTAAGTTTTTAATTTAAAAGGATTTATAAAATGATTAAAACTATCTTATTTGTCTGTACCGGTAATACCTGCCGAAGCACTATGGCTGAAGGTATATTTAAAAAAATGTTAAAAGAAAGAAAAGAAGATAATAGCAGTTTTAATATTATATCGGCTGGAATTTCTGCTCTGCCGGGGATGAGCCCTACACCCGAAGCTATCAAGGTTATGAGTGAGCAGGAAATTGATATTTCGCGACATATAGCCACGCAAGTACAGGAAGAGTTAGTTGAAAAGGCAAATCTAATTTTAGTTATGTCCAATACACATAAAGATTATATTCTGAGAAAATTTCCTTTCGCTCAAGATAAAATATATTTGCTTAAAGAATTTGCTCAGATTGGTGAATTTAAAAGTAAGCGAAAAACCGACGAAAATTATGAAGTAGTCGACCCTCTTGGTAGACCTATTGAATTTTACCGAATTATAGCAAGAGAGTTAAAAGAAAACTTAGAGAAGATACTAGATAAAATTCTTGAAGAAAATAATAAATAACGGTGGTGAGGTATAAGATGAAGATAGCTTTGGGTAGTGATCACGGAGGTTATCAATTAAAAGAAAATTTAAAAGAATATTTAAAGGAGCTGAATGTAGAATATATGGATTTTGGTTGCGAAAACGAGAAATCTGTAGATTACCCAGATATTGGCTTTAAAGTTGCCATAGAAGTAAAAAGCGGAAAATATGACAGAGGAATCTTGATCTGTGGAACAGGAATTGGTATGTCTGTAGTTGCTAATAAAGTTAGAGGCATCAGAGCAGCACTTTGTTATAATGAATTTACTGCTCGGTATTCCAGAGAACATAACGATGCGAATATTTTGACTTTAGGGGCAAGAGTGATAGGTGTAGGATTGGCTAAAGAAATTGTAAAAGTTTGGTTAAATACCAAGTTTAGTCAGGAAGAAAGACATATTAATCGTTTAAATAAAATAAAGCAAGAAGAAGATAAGATTTATAAATAAATTATTATCTCGTATCTCGTATCTCGTATATCGTATGTCGTATATCGAAAAGAAAATAGAACAAATAGACAGAATCCGGTAGCCAGAGTAAAATGGTATTGCGTAAAAAAAACAGAAGCCAAGCTCGTATCTCTTGAATTGTATCTCACTAAAACTTAGTTAGTTAATGAATAAGTTAGTATAAAAACAGCTAACCAACCAATGTGGTTTTAGGCTTTTTGTTTTACGTTTTTGTTTAACGTAAAAATAATAAATATCTTGTACAAAAGAATATTCACTCTATACAATACCCATTATTTATATACTATACTATATACTATATACGAAATACGATATACGATTATAAAAGGAGGAAAAGTCATTGTCAGAAGTAATTATTTTGGACCACCCCTTAATACAACACAAAATAACTTTAATAAGAGATAAAAATACTCAAATGAAAGAATTTAGAGAATTAGTAGATGAGCTATCTAATTTAATAGCTTATGAAGCAACCAGAGAAATAGAATTAAAGGAAATTGAAATAGAAACTCCCATTGGCAAGACTAAAAGTAAAGTAATCTCAGGGAAAAACATTGCTATTGTAACTATTTTAAGAGCAGGTTTGGGCATGGTTGATGGAATATTAAAACTTATTCCTCCTGCAAAAGTAGGGCATATTGGCATGTATCGTGATCCTGAAACTTTAAAACCTGTAGAATATTATGCTAAATTACCATTTGATATTAAAGATAGAAAAGTAATTATTGTTGACCCGATGTTAGCAACAGGAGGTACAGCTGTTGCCTGTATAGACTATATCAAGAAATGTGGCACGGAAGATATAAAATTCATGTGCTTAATTGCTGCTCCGGAAGGGATAAATATGTTACAAAAATACCACCCAGATGTAAAGATATACACAGCAGCTGTTGATGAAAGATTAAATTCACATGGATATATAGTCCCGGGCTTAGGTGATGCTGGGGATAGACTGTTTGGAACAAAATAAATTAGTATATCGTATCTCGTGAATCGTATCTCGCTAAGAATTAGTTAGTTGGTTAGTTAGTTACCTGGTTAGCTAGTTAAAAATTAATATCAAACCAGTTAACTGTGTAATGGTATCATTAACTAATTAAAGTAGCTGATAAACCGGATAAACAAATACGCATATACTGTAATATTAAGGAAAATAGAAAAAAGGAAGGTAGGGGCGTATTGCATACGCCTTGATAAGAAATAGCGCCTAGTGTAAAACATATAGTGGTAAAAGAGGAAGATAGAAAAAGAATATTAAATAACATGTGTCTTGTAGAATTAGTTAGTTAATGAATTAGCATAAAACCAGTTAACCATGTAACCAACTAACTAATATAGTTTTTCGCTGCAAATTAGATTCTATGTTGCCCGCTAAATAACAATACTATTAAGGGAGTTGTATGTTTATGAGTCGTCCAACCTGGGATGAATATTTTATGGAAATAACTGAATTAGTTTCCAAGCGTTCTACCTGTTTAAGAAGAAAAGTCGGAGCAGTAATCGTACAAGATAAGCGAATACTTACTACCGGGTATAATGGTGCACCCAGGGGGCTGCCTCATTGTTTGGAAATAGGATGTTTAAGAGAAATAAAAAAAGTTGCTTCCGGAGAAAGGCAGGAATTATGTAGGGGATTACATGCTGAACAAAATGCAATTGTTCAGGCCGCATTATACGGTATAAGCATAAAAGGCAGTGTATTATATTGTACAACTCAACCTTGTGTTACTTGCGCTAAGATGATTATAAATTCAGGAATAAAAAAAATAATTTATAAAGAAAAATACCCTGATGAGTTAGCTCGGAAAATTCTAAAGGATGCAGGAGTAATTGAGATTTATTATGAATAAAATAAAAATTGCAATAATTTTTGGAACTCGTCCCGAAACCATAAAGATGTTTCCTGTAATTTCAGAAATAAAAAAATACCCCCATCTTATAGATTACAGAATTATAGTTTCTGGCCAACACCGTGAAATGTTGGATCAGATGTTAGAAATTTTTCAGATTAACTCTGATTACGATTTAGATATCATGGAACAAGGTCAATCTTTATCAGATATTACCAAGAATAGTCTTTTAGGTATTGGAAAAATATTAAAAGAAGAAAAACCGTCTATGGTGTTAGTGCAGGGTGATACTACTACTACTTTTACTGGAGCATTAGCTGCTTTTTATCAGAAAATAAAAATAGGTCATGTAGAAGCCGGGCTTAGAACTAACAATAAATATTATCCTTTTCCTGAAGAGGTAAATAGACATCTAACCAGTGTGCTAACTGATCTCCACTTTGCTCCCACTACCCAATCATATGAAAATTTGCTTTCTGAAGGAGTAAAAAAAGAAGATATTTTTATCTCTGGAAATACTGTGATAGATTCTCTGTTATTAATGATTAAAGAGAACTATATATTTAGAGAATCTCAATTAAAAGATAAAAAAATATTTGAGAAAAAGATTATTTTAGTGACCATGCATAGAAGAGAGAATTGGGGAGAACCATTAAAAGAAACTTGCCAAGCAATAAATAAAATAATCGACGAACATTCTGATATATTTGTAATTTTCCCTCTGCATAAAAATCCTGAAATAAGAAGGAATGTTCAGGAAATCTTGCAAAATAAAAAAGATATTTTACTTCTCGATAGTTTAGATTATGATGATATGATTAACTTAATGTCTAAATCATATATTATACTTACAGACTCTGGTGGGATACAAGAAGAAGCACCTTCTTTGGGTAAGCCAGTATTAGTTTTACGGGATGAAACAGAAAGGCCAGAAGCAGTTAAAGCGGGTGTGGTGAAGCTGATTGGAACTGACGAAGAAAGGATTTATAGTGAGGTTGATTTACTCTTAAACAATCGAGAAAAATATATGGAAATGTCAAAAAGTATCAATCCTTATGGAGACGGAAAAGCTTCAGGAAGAATTGTTAAAAAGATTCTATATAATTTTAATTTAATTGATCAATCTCCTGATGAATTTAAAGCAAAATAAATTCACCAATTCACCAATTCACCAATTCCCCAATTCCCCAATTTATCAATTAATATTAGTTGCCCAGGTTATGTGATGTGTAATGTGTAACAAGTAACCTGTTTTTATAGTTTCGGGCATTTAATCTTATTACTCATCACATATTACTTGTCACTGTATTTTATACGAGATACGAATTAGGCTTCTGTCTTCTTTTCTAACTATACGCTCTACGCTATACGCTATCCGCTTTTTGATATTCTGTCTCCTCGTATCTGAATTCTGTTTTCTTAACGTGATACTCGATACTAATTTGGTTTCTGACTTCTATTTCTCTACGATATACGATATACTAAATACTAACGACTATCAACTATTTAAAGGTGTGATAATTTATGTTTCCCATTTATGACGATTTACCAACAAAAAAATTTCCCTTAATAACAGTAGCATTAATTGCGCTGAATTCAATAGTATATTTATATCAAGTATCCTTAGGCGAAAGGTTTGCTGAATTTATCTATTCAATGGGTTTGCTTCCTTTTGAAATTAGTCATCATATCGATCTTTTTCCTTCCGGTCCATCACCTATTTATTTAACCATATTTTCCTCTATGTTTATGCATGGTAGCATTGTTCACTTATTAGGAAATATGTTGTTTTTATGGATATTTGGAAATAATGTAGAGGATTATTTAGGTAGAAAAAAATTTGTAATTTTTTATCTCCTTTGTGGCATAGTTGCTGCTCTCACACAAATATTTATTAATCCTGATTCTAGAGTACCAATGGTTGGAGCAAGTGGTGCAATAGCTGGTGTATTAGGAGCATATTTGTTGCTTTATCCCCGAGCTAAAGTGACTACGGTGATTATCTTTGGTTTTTTTATAAGATTGATTAAAATTCCCGCGGTAGTAGTATTAAGTTTTTGGATAATATACCAATTTTTATATGGCATATCTTCTTTAGCGGTTAGAACAGGAGAGGGTGGGGTAGCCTGGTTTGCTCACATTGGTGGCTTTATTTGCGGAATCATTTTAATTAAATTATTTAAACCGTTTGTAAAATAGTATCTAGCGTAATAGCGTATAGCGTAAAGCGTTTAGCATGTAAAATTAGTTAGTTGGTTAGTTGGTTACTTAGTTAACTGGTTAAGATAGCGAAAAATTAAAAGTGCAAAACAAAAAATAACTCGTTCTTCTGTTATTCCAACATTACTATATCATTTACAGCCTGGGAAGCGGGAATTTAGGAGCTAAAATACAAGATAGGCTATAATATGTAGAACATATTCCCCCTCCCTTTGGAGCGAGAGGGTTAGGGTGAGAGGGATTACTGTAAACTAAAAAACAAAAACTGATAACTTGTAATTCACCTTGTATTTCTAACCAATTAACCAGGGAACCAATTAACCAGCTAACCAAACACATACGAGATAAGATTGATAAATATACTTAAGTAAGTTATAATTTTATAAATATCGAAAAAATTAACATAATAAAAAGGAAGGGATAAAATATGATAGGTACTGTTACCTTAAACCCTGCGATAGATGTGATTTTAGAGGTTAGTAATTTAAAAATAAATCATTACAATAAAGTTTTAAATGCCCATACCACTTCTGGGGGCAAAGGGATAAATGTGTCTAAAGCTATTAGGGGATGTGGCAGAGAAACTATCGCTGTCGGATTTTTAGGAGGCGGCAGAGGGAGAATGATAGAAGAAGAACTAAGAGAAATGGGCATAACTACTAATTTTTGGCATATCGAAGAGAAGACTAGAAGTAATACGATTATTTCAGATAAAGAAACGGGGCAACATACCTTATTAAGCGAAACAGGACCTAAAATTACAGAATATGACTTAGAGATGTTAAAATCAATCTTTTATCGGGTTATGTCTCAATGTAGTGTAGTTACACTCTCTGGAAGTTTGCCTCGAGGAGTACCTGTAAATATATATGGTGATTTAATTTCTATTGCCAGGGAAAGAGAGGTAAAAACTATTTTAAATACTTCCGGAGAACAATTTATAAGAGGTTTAGAGAAAAAGCCTTTTTTAGCAAAGCCTGATCTTCGAGAAAGCAATCGAATTTTTGGAATTAAAATTAATAAGGAAAAAGATGCGATTAAAGCAGCAAAAGAAGTTGTACAGAGAGGAGCAGAAATTGGTGTAGTTTCTCTGGAACAAGAAAAAGATATAATTGCTACCCGAGATGAAATATGGTTTGCCGAGACTGACTATCATGAAATCGTAAATTTAATCGGAGCGGGAGATGCCTTAATTGCAGGATTTGCAATTACATTAAGCGAAGAGGGGAAAAATCTTGAGGAAGCAATAAAATTTTCTATGGCCTGTGCTTTAGCCAGTGCCCTAAGAGAAGAAGAGGAATTTAGTTCAAGAGAAGAAGTAGAGAAATGTCTTCAATGTGTGAAGGTTAAGAGATTATAAAGATAGATATTGAGAGGAGATAATCAAAATTGAAAATAAAGGATATTATGATTCGGGATGTTACCAGTGCTTTAGCTACATGTAAATTGGTGGATTTGATAGGCATATTATCCAGACATAAAATTACCGGGCTTCCAGTGGTTAATAATAATCAAGAGGTTATCGGATTTATATCTCTACACGACATAATCAAAGCTACCCTACCGAATTATTTAGGAATTATAAATAGTAATTCTATTCTTTCTGAATTTATACAATTATCTAAAAGTTTAAAAGAATACTCTCAACATCCAATTGAAGAATTTATGAGAAAGAATATTATTACTATCGATGAAGATGATAACGAAGTTTTAGCGGCGGATCTACTTATTAGAAATAAAATTCAAAGACTTCCTGTCTTGCGAGATGGGAAATTAGTGGGAATAGTAACTCTAACTGATATTTGCCGAGTACTTATGAACAATAATGAAAATAAAAAATAATAAAATTAGTATATAGTGAGTAGTAATAAAGCGAAAACGAAAAGCACAAAACGGTATTCGTATCTCTTTGAGAAATAAGTATATAGTATCGAGTATCGAGTTAAGAAAGGTAGAACGAGTTCGCTAAATCGAGCGTCTAGCTCCGAAGTTATAAACTTGGAACTCGTAACTTGCAACCTGTATTTTTAACTAGTTAACCAAGTAACCAACTAACCAACTAACCAACTAACTAAATAACCAGCTAACTAAATATATACGCTAAATACTGTACGCTATACGCTAATTTTGTGCACTAACGACTAATTTAAATTATCGAGGTAAATAATGAAAAAAGGGTTATTTATAACTTTTGAAGGGCTTGAAGGCTGTGGGAAAACTACCCAAGCAAAGATGCTTTTCGATTTTTTAGTTAAACAAAGAATTCCTTCTATCTACACTAAAGAGCCGGGAGGAACAAAGATTGGATATAAAATACGTAAAATTCTTCTCGACCAAAAAAATGATGGTATGGATTATAAGACCGAAATGCTATTGTTTTTAGCTTCTCGGGCAGAAAATGTCAGATTAATAATTTTACCAGCGATAGAAGAGGGGAAGGTAGTTATATCTGATCGTTTTTATGATTCTACTACTGCTTATCAAGGGTACGGAAGAGGTATAGATTTAAAAATTATAAAGCATCTAAATAACTTAGTCGTGGGAAAAGCTATTCCTGATTTAACTTTCATCTTAGATATTGATCCATACGAAGGATTAAGGAGGTCAGCTTCTTTCGGTAATTCGCATGAAATGCGATTTGAAGAAGAATTTATAAATAAAAAAATTATCGGAGGAAAATTATTTTTAGAAAGAGTTAGGCACGGCTATTACCAATTATCTCATGAAGAAAAAGGAAGAATTAAAATAATTAATGCCAACAGAAGCAAAGAAGATATATTCGAAGAGATAATCAAAATTGTGAATAAAAAATTAGCGGATAGCGTTTAGCGTATACATTTGGTTAAATAGTTAGCTGGTTACCTGGTTAGATGGTTAAGAAAATAAGAGAAAGAAGCCAGGAGTCAGAATCCAGAAGCCAAGTTTGTATCTAGTGAATTGTATCTCATAAATAAAATAGAAGTCAGATTATTAAATATAATATACCGTATAAAATTAGTTAGTTAATGAGTTAGCATTAAACCAGCTAACCAGCTAACCAAGTAACTAACTAACTGATGTATCTTTTCACTTTGCATTTTTAGTGTATTGATTTATCCTAAACACTGATAAAGGGAGTAAGTTATGTCTTTTAAAGATATAGTTGGACAGGAAAGAGCAATAAAAATACTGAAAAAATCCCTAAAAGAGAATAAAATCTCCTCGTCTTATATTTTTGTCGGGAGCAAAGGGACTGGGAAAAAGCTTACGGCTATAGAATTTGCCAAGGCGGTAAATTGTTTGAACCTTAATAAAAATTCAGAAGCTTGCGAAGACTGTCAATCGTGTAATGAGATTAGTAAGCAATGCAGCCCGGATTTAAAAATAATTGAACCAATAAAGAGTTCGATAAAGATTGAACAAATACGAGAAATGCGAAAAGAGATTGGACTGAAGCCCTTTAAAAATAAAAAAAAGGTATACATAATAGACAAAGCAGAAAAAATGACCCTTGAGGCGTCAAACTGTTTATTAAAAACCATTGAAGAACCACCTCATTACGCAATAATAATTCTGATTTGCTCAAAGATAGATCCAATATTGCCTACTATAGTCTCACGTTGCCAGATAGTAAATTTTGGATTAATATCCTACTATAAAATAAAAGAGTTTTTATTAAATAGAAATAAAAATTTAGAAAAAGAGAAAGCTGATATTATTTCCAAATTAGCTCAAGGGAGTATCGGAAGCGCTTTAAAATTGTTGTCAGATAAGGAATATTTTATTAGAAGGGAAGAAGTACTAAACTACTTATCAGCTATATCTCCCGGAAAATATGGTGACGATGTTTTTGCAAAAGTTGAAAAGATGGTATCTGAAATAGATAGAATAGAAGAGATTTTAGAAATGATAAAATTATGGTATCGGGATATTTTAATTATTAAAAATACAGGAGATCAAAAGTATGTTGCTAATTGCGATAAATTAGAAATGCTTGAGGAAAAATCTCAAATCTATTCCCAGGAAATTCTAATTGATATTTTGGATTATTTAGAACAAATTGAAGAATATTTGATAAAAAATGTGAATAAACGTCTCATTTTAGAAAGATTATATATAAAGATGGTAGGTGTTGAGTATTGCCTAAAGTAACTGGTTTAAAATTTGCCAAAACAAATTATATCTATTATTTTAAAATTAATAATAAAATTAGATTAAAAAAAGGGGATATTTGTCTAGTAAAAACAGCTATTGGTTTAGACTTGGGCAAAGTAGTGATCCCTTACAAATATATAAAAAATGATGAAATAGATACCCCGCTTAAAAATGTACTTAGAAAAGCGAATAAAGAGGATTTTAAGAAACTCGAAATAATAAAGCGAGAGGAAATTGATGCATTAAATATATGTAAAGAGAAGATTAAAAAATATAACTTGCCCATGAAATTAGTTTATGCAAAGTATCTATTTGATAAAAGTCGGATAATATTCTAT
Organism: Candidatus Atribacteria bacterium; assembly: GCA_003451675.1. The sequence goes on along the minus strand of DMCY01000019.1, from coordinate 10,276 downwards.
TTTGTTTCTACTCAACGAATAGATTTTCGAGAATTGGTTAAAGACTTAGCTAAAGTCTTTAAAACTAAAATTGAGCTGAGACAGATTGGGGTAAGAGATGGAACAAAATTAATAGGTGGAATGGGAATTTGTGGGAGAGAAGTGTGCTGCAGTTCTTATATTCAAAAGTTTACTCCAATTCATATTAATATGGCTAAAATACAAAAAATTGCCCTGAATCAATCTAAAGTATCAGGCCTTTGCGGTAGATTAATGTGCTGTCTATCTTACGAATCTGAATTCTATAAAGAGTGCTTGAAAAATTATCCTAAATTGAGAGATAATGTTGAAACAGAGAAAGGCAAAGGAAAAGTTATAGAAATAAATGTGTTAAAAAGATATATTATAGTTGAATTAGAAAGCGATTCTAACAGCAAGAATGGTGGTATTAAGAAAAGAATTAAGATACCCGAAGAAGAATTCGGAGGACTTGTAATAAAAAATAAAAGTGCAAAATAATAATGAAAAAATCGAAGATCTAGGATATAAAGGATTAAAAATTATTCAGGCAAGAGATTCATATCGTTTTTCGGTAGATTCTATTTTACTGCTTAATTTTATTAGAGTTAGAAGCTATGAAAAAATTATTGATTTGGGTACTGGTTCTGGGATAATCCCTCTACTTTTATTTAGTAAAAGAAAAGGATTATCTATTTATGGAATTGAGATACAAAAAGATCTAGCCGATATGGCCAGAAGAAGTGTTGAATTAAATAAATTACAAAATTGTATAACTATAATTCAAGAAGATTTTAGAAACCTAAAAAAAATTTTTAAAAACCAACAATTTGATGTAGTAGTAAGCAATCCTCCTTATATTTCTCTGGGGCAGGGAAAGATTAATCCTCTGAGCAGCAAAGCTATTGCCCGGCACGAAATAAAAGGTGATTTAGAGGATATAATTTCCGTAAGTAATTATTTATTAAAAAATAAAGGAAGAATTTATTTAATTTATAGAAGTGCTAAATTAATAAAATTAGTATTAGCTTTAAAAAAATATGGCATTGAACCGAAGGTTATTAAATTTATTCATCCACAACCAGGAGAAAAAGCGAACCTTGTATTATTAGAAGGAATAAAAAGGGGAAAAGAAGAATTAAAAATCGAGGATCCTATATTCCTTAATTTAAAAAATGGAGACAAGTAGGCAATTTGAGTAAAAATAAAACAGAGGGAATTTTATACGTATGCGGAACACCTATAGGAAATTTAGAAGATATTACCTTAAGGGCTTTAAAGATTTTAAAAGAGGTAAACTTAATTACCGCTGAAGATACCAGGCATACAAAAAAATTAATAAATCATTACCAGATAAATACAAAAATTACAAGTTACTATGAATATAATAAATTTAAAAAAGCTCCTTATCTGGTAGAGATGTTAAAAAATGGTCAGGATATCGCTCTGGTATCCGATGCTGGCATGCCAGGAATTTCCGATCCAGGGTATGTATTGATAAATTTAGCTTTAAAAAATAATATAAAAATAATTCCTATACCCGGTGTTTCAGCACTGATAACTGCTTTAGTTGTATCAGGATTACCTACCGATAAATTTGTTTTTGAGGGATTTTTGCCCCGCAAAATTAAAGAGAGGAAGAGATATTTTAAGAGTATAGAAAGTGAAGAGAGAACCATTATTTTCTATGAAACCCCGCATAGACTAAAAAGAGCCCTTAAAGATATGTTGGATGTTTGGGGAGATAGAAAAATAGTTATAGCTCGTGAGTTGACCAAGATGTACGAAGAGATAATTAGAGGAAAACTGAGTCAGGTTCTAACAAAAATTAGTACAAAAGAGATAAAAGGTGAAATTACCCTGATTGTTCAGGGAGGAATTAAGAAAAAAGAAAACGATACAATAAATTTTTTAAAAGATCAATGTATAATGCAAAAATATTTAAAAAAACTAAAAAAACAAGGTTATTCCAACAAAGATATAATAAGGATTACTCAGGAAAAATTAAATATTCCAAAGAATCTGATATACAAAAAATTATTGGAAATGAAAAATAAATAGTATATCGTATATCGTATATCGTATATCGTTAAGAAGCCAGGAGCCAGGAGACAGAATCAAAAGGTCAGAAGATTATATATAATTTAGAGGCTAGTGTATTATAAGTCTATTACGATATACGATATACGAAATACGATATACGAAATACGAGAAAAGAAAGGTGAATTATAATGAAAGAAAATAATAAATCTAAAAAAACATTTTATATAACTACCCCTATCTATTATGTTAACGATGTACCACATATCGGACACGCTTATACCACTATAGCCGCAGACGTTCTGGCCAGATATAAAAAACTATCCGGATATGATGTTCTTTTTTCTACCGGGACAGATGAACATGGCCAAAAGATTGCTAATTCAGCAGAAAAAATAAATCTAACCCCTCTGGAGCTGGCAGATAAAGTGGTCTTAAAATTTAAAAATCTCTGGCCCTTACTGAATATAGAATATGACGATTTTATACGCACAACTGAACCAAGACATATTAAAGTAGTGCAAGAAATATTTAATAAGTTATATAAAAATGGTGATATTTATAAAGGTGAATATGAGGGTTGGTATTGCGTGCCCTGTGAAACCTTTTGGACTGAGACTCAACTGACGGATAAAACATGCCCTACTTGTGGTAAAAAAATAGAGAAAATAAAAGAAGAAAGTTATTTCTTTAAAATGTCAAAATACCAGGACAAGATATTATCATATTTTGAAAAACATCCCGAATGTATTCAACCAGAAACAAGAAGAAATGAAATTATAAGTTTTGTAAAAAGCGGTCTTAAAGACCAAAGTATAACCAGAACAAAAAAAAGCTTAAAATGGGGGATAGATGTTCCTTTTGATAATAATCATGTAATTTATGTCTGGTATGATGCTTTATTGAATTATATTACTGTTGCAGGATATAATGCAGATAATGGAAAATTTAAAAAATACTGGCCGGCAGATGTTCATTTAGTAGGAAAAGATATATTAAGATTCCATACCGTTATCTGGTTTACCATGTTAATGGCGGCTGGAATTGAACCTCCCCGGATGGTCTTTGCTCATGGTTGGTGGACTATAGAAGGAGAAAAAATGTCAAAATCTAAAGGTAATGTAGTAGACCCCTATAAAATGGCAGAAGAATTTGGCGCTGATGCCTTTAGATATTTTTTAATGAGAGAGGTTTCCTTTGGGCAGGATGGTAATTTTTCTAAAGATTTATTGATTAAAAGAATAAATTATGACCTGGCTAACGATTTGGGGAATTTAGTAAGTAGAACTGTAGCAATGATTAGTCAGTATTTCAATAAAGAAATCCCCCAATCAGGGATAGATAAAGAAAAATATGATGTGGAGTTAGAGAATTTTGCTTTAAAGACTATAAAAAAATATTATACTCAAATGAATAATTTATCGCTTAATACCGCTTTGGAAACTATCTGGCAATTTATAAGAAGAACCAATAAATATATTGATCAAACAGAGCCCTGGATATTAGGGCGCGATAGTTCACAAAAGGAAAGATTATCTACTATTCTATATAATTTAGCTGAATCTATACGCCTATTCACTATATTAATTTACCCCTTTATGCCAATCAAAGCTAAGCAGATTTGGGAACAGTTAGGACTGGAAAGTGATCTAGAAAAAATAAGATTAGATGAAGATGCTTCGTGGGGAAAATTAAAACCAGGAATTTTAGTTAAGCCGGGGAAAATAATATTTCCCAGGATTGACACTAAAAAGAAAGGGCAGAAAGAGGTAAAAGAAGATAAAGCTAATATTATATCTTACGATGAATTTAAAAAAATCGATTTGAGAGTAGGAAAGGTTATTTCTGCCGAAGAAGTACGCGGAACAGATAAATTACTCAAATTAGAAGTTACTCTGGGAGAAGAAAAAAGAACCATTGTAGCCGGAATAAAAAAGCATTATTCTACTGAAGAAATATTAGGGAAAAAGATAATAGTAGTATCTAATTTACAGCCTGTAAAGCTCAGAGGTATAGAATCTCAGGGGATGCTTTTGGCAGCGGTTGGTAATAATAATGTAGTTTTATTAACTGTAGATAAAGATATTACTGAAGGCAGTAAAATCCAATAAATTAAGCCGTTACCCCTTAAAAAATATCTAAGGAGGAATATTTATGTCTGATGAAAAAACTAAAGGAGAAAAAGTTATTATGTCAAATTCGTTTAAAGAAATTATTAACAAAAATCTTGGATTGATATTCATACTTTTTATGTGTGCATTACTTATCTTATTTGTTACTTTGCAGGTAAAAGTTAATAATTTAACTATTCAAACAGAAAAATATGTTGAAAATATCAACTTGAAGAACGAAGAAATAGTTAACAAAGTAGAAAACTTATCAAAAGAAATAGGGAAATACAGCCAGGTGAAAATAGATAGGGACCAATTTACAGAAATCTATATGCAATTACAGGAATTAACCGGAATGATTTCAAACGAAGCAAAAAGGGAATATTATATTACAAAAGCAGTAAAGGATATTTCTAAAAATAATTCTACCTTAGACAGTAAATCTATATATGAAATATCTAAAACTATTTATGAAGAAGCTGTAAAATATAATTTTAATCCTTTATTAATAACTGCCATAATAAAAACAGAAAGTAATTACGATCCCAAAGCCGTTTCGGATTCTTATGCCTATGGATTGTGTCAGGTGAGAAGATTTATAGCTCCTGAATTAGCAGAGAACATTGATATTAAATGGGACGGAGCAGAGAAAACATTGTTTGATCCCATTAAAAACATTAAAATCGGAGTATATTATCTATCTATATTAAATAGAGATTTTAATGATTTAAAAACTGCTGTCATAGCTTACAACCAGGGACCTTATGCCGTACAAGAACGATTGACCAATAATCAGGAATTATCTGATAACTACCTGAACAAGGTACTAGACTATTATGCTAATTTAAGAGGATTTAGTTTAGAAGAAGCTCAAAATGAAATCAAAGCTACTGATTAAATCAGTCTTAGTATTTAGAATAGCGGATAGCATTTAGCGTATAATATAATATTATAGTATCAAGTAAAAAGATCGGTTAGTTGGTTACTTAGTCAGCTGGTTAGATAGTTAAGAAAATAAATTCAAGAAAGAAAATAAAATTTTTGTTTATAGTTTTTAGACGAGATTGCCGCGCTCCCTATGGTCGCTCGCAATGACATTTTAAATCGGAGAAACGCCCATCTTATAGTTTTTTGTATCTTATGTCTTATAACTGGCCAACTGTATAATTAAATAAGTAATGAGTAACAGGTTACGGGTTGCAAGTTGCGAGTTTCAAGTTTATAGCTTCGGAGGTAGACGCTCGATTTATCGAACTCGTTCTTATCTTTCTTAACTTATCGATGCAGTTTTAATTGGTAAATTGGAGAATTGGTTAATGGGTGAATTGATTTATTATAAAGAGTAAAAAAAAAGTGATATAATTTCTTAAAATAGAATATTGGAGATTAAACTTTTTCGGGGCAGGGTGAGGTTAAATTAAAAGATAACCAATTCCCGACCGGTGGTAAATTCTTTCTATTGTTTTATATCAATGATTGAATAAGCCCACGAGTCGAGTACACAACGAAGTTAATAATCTTTAAAAATGAAATCAATATTTTTTAAAAGATTATACTTTAAACTTAAATTATTTATTGTGTGCTTGGCAGATCTGGTGAAAAGCCAGAGCCGACAGTAAAGTCTGGAAGGGAGAAGAAGTAATATATTTTAAACAAAGATTATCCCCGAGAAATAAATTTTCTTCGGGGATATTTTATTATTGATAGAAAACATTTTTGAATTTAAATTAATTGGATAGGAATTTCCTTTTTACGTAAGCCCTAATTAGCATATAGTATATAACGAAAAGCGTAAAACGTAAAGCTATAGTTCAAAATTTAAAATTTAAATATATGTCTCGACTCGTTGATTAGTTACTTAGTTAATTGGTTAACCAATTATTAGAATAGTACTATTTAATTAGTTTATCTTCCATATTGTATTTCAAGCTAACGACTATTCACTAACGACTAATTAAGAGTTTTGAATTATGGTTTTTCGCTTTGCGTTTTTAGTCAAATTGTAAACACTACTCGAAATTAGTACATATAAATAAAGTTAAAAAATTTAAATAAAAGGAGAATCAGTATGAAAAGTAAAAGAATTACAAGTATTGGATTATTAATTGCCTTATCGATAGTAGCAGGGTATTTTGTTCATTTCCCTATTTTACCCCAAGCGCCATTTTTATTATATGACCCGGGGAGTGTATTTCTCCTGATTGGATCTTTTAAATTAGGTCCGAAAATTGGTGTTTTAATGTCTCTAATTACTGCTATGCTTTTTGCTCTTATTACCGGACAAGGCGGTCCCTATGGCGCTTTGATGAATTTTTTAGCAACGGGAACTTTTGTATTTGTATCATCGCAAATCTATTTCTTGCATCATAACAAGAAGGGAGCAATTTTAGGATTAATCTTGGGGACATTAGCAATGACCTTAATAATGGTTCCAGCTAATTTGATAATTACCCCTCTTTATTTAGGGGTTAATAGAGATATCGTAGTTAAAATGTTAATTCCAGCTATTATTCCCTTTAATCTTTTAAAAGGGATTATTAGTGGTATCTTAACTTTCATTTTATATAAAAGACTATACCCTTTGATAATTAGTAAATAAACCTAAATTAATTTTTTTTGATAAATTGAAGAAATGATTATATAATAAGTTAAATTGAAAATTTAAAGCGAAAAGCGCAAAACTATATTGGTTAGCTGGTTACTTGGTTAACTAGTTAATTAGTTTAATGATGATTCATAAACTAACTAACCATGTAACCAATTAACCAACCAACTAATTCTATACGCTAAACGCTGTACGCTATAGGCTAATATATGCAATACCAGATACAATTTCACTCTGCTTCTTTTCTTTACTATACTAAATACTAAATACTATATGCTGTTTAAATGGGGAGGATAATTTATATGAAAAATGTTGCAGTTCTAATGGCTGGAGGTCGAGGACAAAGATTTTGGCCTCATAGTCGATTTGATACGCCTAAACAGTTGTTATCTATCACTGGCGGGAATAGTATGATTAGAGAGACCGTTAATCGTGTTTCACCACTAATTGATTTGTCAGATGTGTTTATTTCTACCACAGAAGATCTTTTTAACAGTATAAAAGATGCTCTTCCGGAAGTAGATTATTTAAATTATATCCTTGAACCAGTTGGTAGAGATACCGCAGCCTGTATCGGTTTGGCTGCAGTAGTTATTGAACATAGATATAAGGACCCTGACACCACTATGATTACACTTCCCATAGATCATATAATAAAAGATGGAGAAAAATTTTTAAACGTTATTAAAGAATCTTGTAAACTTGCTCGTGAAACAGGTAACTTAATCACCATAGGCATTAAACCATCGCGGCCAGAAATCGGATATGGTTATATTTGTGTAGGTGAGGAAGTAGAAAAGATCGATAATATTAGCGCTTGTGTGGTGAAAAATTTTACAGAAAAGCCAAATTTAGAAACTGCAAAAAAATTTATAAATGAGGGAAATTATCTTTGGAATAGTGGTATATTTGTTTGGACTTGCAGAGATATTTTGAATGCTATAAAAAAAGAGACCCCAAAACTTTACAATGGCTTAATGAGAATAAAAAATAGTTTAGGGACATTGGACAAAAAAGAAGTCGTAAAAGAAGTATTTTATGGATTAGAAAAAATATCTATAGATTATGCTATTATGGAAAAAGTTTCTAATAGATTGGTGGTAAAAGGAAATTTTAGTTGGGATGATATTGGTTCCTGGACTTCGATGGAGAGAATTTTTCCTCAGGATAAAGATGGCAATGTAATTCAAGGTGGCCATGAGGGAGTAGATACCAAGAGGTGTGTTATCATAAACGATGAAGGTTTAATAGTTACTATTGGCTTATCTGATTTAGTTGTAATATCAAGTGGAGATATAAAACTGATTTATCCCAAAAAACGAGAAGGTGATTTAAAGAAGATAATCAAAAGAATGATTAATAACGAAAAATATAAAAAGTATTTATAGTTAAAAAAATAGAACTTTACTAAAACTAAAAACCATAATTTAAAATTCAAAACCTATATAGCATATAGCATACAGCGTACAGCGCATAGTATCATAAACAGAATGTCTGTTATGTATTTTACGATTTTTTGTATCAAATTTAATCGAGCTGAAACAGGTTTGATAAATCAAAGAAATACTTATTACCAATCAATATTTGTTAGACAGCTGAACGTTTATACAGTTAATTAGTTAACTGGTTTGTACTAATTTATTAACTAACTAACCGGGTAACCAACTAACCATATAACCAAATGTATACGCTATACGCTAGTTTGCACGAGATACGATTCACGAGATACGAGATACGGTATTTCGCTTGACAATAGATTTTAACTATGTTATTTTAACGAACTAAAAATAATATACTCTTATCAAGAGTTGGTGGAGGGACGGACCCTGAGAAGCCCAGCAACCTATGATGCTATAACCAAATGCATTGTGACGGTGCTAATTCCCGCGGAATTACAATTCCGAGAGATAAGAAAAAAAATTACCTCTTCGGTATTGAAGGGTTTTTTAATTTAGTATTAAAAAAAACAAAGGAGATGTTAGATTTGAAGAACAAATATTTATTTACTTCCGAGTCAGTTACCGAAGGACATCCGGATAAAATGGCTGACCAAATATCTGATGCTATACTAGACGGAATCTACAAAGAAGACCCTTACGGAAGAGTGGCAGTAGAGACTTTGGTTGCCACTGGACTGGTTATGGTTGCCGGACAGATTACTACTTCTTGCTATGTTGATATTCCAAAAATAGTACGTCAAACCATCCGAGACATAGGTTACACCAGGGCTAAATATGGATTTGATTGTGATACTTGTGCGGTATTAACCTCTATTGATGAACAGTCCAAGGATATAGATCAAGGAGTGAGTAAATCACTAGAAGTAAAAGAAACTGAAAAAGAAAAAAATGATATGGAAACTATCGGGGCAGGTGATCAAGGAATGATGTTCGGTTATGCCTGCAGAGAAACTCCCGAACTGATGCCCCTACCAATAATATTGGCTCATAAATTAACCTATCGACTGGCAGAAGCAAGAAAAAAGAAGATAATTCCTTATCTCAGACCTGATGGCAAATCTCAGGTTACAGTTGAATATGAGAATGGAGACCCAAAAAGAGTAGAAGCGATAGTAATCGCTGCCCAACATCACCCTGATATTCCTTATGAAACTATAAAAAAAGATATTAAAGAAAAAGTTATTCACTATGTTATACCCCAAAAATATCTTGATGAAAATACCAAATATTTTATTAATGCTACCGGAAGATTTGCTATAGGCGGCCCTCAGGCAGATACCGGTCTAACCGGTAGAAAGATAATTGTAGATACTTATGGTGGAGTTGGAAGTCATGGTGGAGGATGTTTCTCCGGAAAAGACCCAACTAAAGTAGACAGGTCAGGTAGTTATATGGCAAGGTATATCGCTAAAAATGTTGTAGCTGCCGGATTGGCTGATAAATGCGAGATACAAATCGCCTATGCCATAGGAGTAGCTCATCCCGTATCTATTATGTTAGATTCTTTTGGAACAGAAAAAATTCCTCAATTGAAAATATTAGAATTAATCAAAAAGAATTTTGATTTACGTCCGGAAGCAATAATAAGACACTTAAAACTAAGAAGACCTATATTTAAAAAGACTGCTGCATATGGTCATTTCGGAAGGGAAGATGAAGATTTTACCTGGGAAAAGACCGATAAAGCGGAGATACTAAAAGAACAGGCGGGACTATAATGGTATCGCGTATTGCGTATCGCGCAAGGAAACAGTTATAGTATATAATTGGTTAGTTGGTTACCTGGTTAGCTAGTTAGCTGGTTTAGGAAAGAGAATAGAAGCAGGGAGCTAGAATTCAGAAGGTAGTTGTAGGGGCAGACCTCGTGTCTGCCCTCGAAGATTAATATAAAACCGTAGGACAGGCGTCTCGCCTGGCGCGGCCTGGTTTAGGTCGTGATATTTAGCAGGTGGAAATCCTGCCTGGTAAGATTATAGCCAAATCACCAGTAGAAAGTCTTGGAGTCCTTGGATTAACCCATAAAATTTAAGAGTCGACAGTCAGGGAATAGGCCCGTAAGAAAA
>DMCY01000021.1:4975-29072 GCA_003451675.1 Candidatus Atribacteria bacterium | reverse complement strand
GGCGAGACGCCTGTCCTACGGGTTTATGATTTACGGGATTGCCACGCTCCCTGCGGTCGCTCGCAATGACAGAGGAAGATGCTCACCACCATGACAATTTTTATTTTTAGATTTCGATTTTCATCAGTCGGACGCTCTCTATTGCTGAATGGACCACAAATATTCTATCACTGTTATCTTTTGGGTCGATTGGGTATACAAAAAATCCTACTTTGTATCTGCCATAACTATGACTCGTGCCATATAAATGTTCACCATCTATAAAATTTACAATTAGTTTCCGTTGGCTGGGAGTTATTTTAAGGTCAACATCAAACGTTCTGACTTTTTTATAATTTTTGTCTCCGATAAAATCTTTTACAAAAAATACTGCTTTTAGAGAATTAAAATTAATTTCCATTCTCTCTTCTTCGCTATATTCAATAAGAGGGAATAAGATAAATGATTTTCGATCGGGTCGAAAATCTTCGACCCAACCTTTTATGATTTCACCATTTTGGTATTTTACTACAACTTTCTTTTTGAGCATTTCATTGAGCTCCTTACGGGCTTGATGAATCGAACCTCTACATTTTAATAGACATACAGGTCTGTCCTGCTTGAGATTGCCACGCTCCCTACGGTCGCTCGCAATGACATTTAAGATTTGTTATTTTCTAATTCTTCTTTTAATGTTTTTAAAGCTTCGTTTTTTATTCGAGAAACTTGTCTTTGAGAAATCGCTAATTTTTTGGCTGTTTTAGTTTGAGTTAAATCTTTCATAAAAATATAGTTAACAACTTTACGCTGTAAATTTTTTAGCTTATTTAAAGCAAGCTCTAAGGCAATCAAATCTTCTATAGGCAGCCGAAAGCTTTTATAGTGGTCATTCTTTATTTTTTCTAATACAGGATATTCATTGCAATCATAATTACGATTATCCTGGTCAATAGAAACCACGTGAACTACATCTCTTGCCTTTAATACCTCTTTAACTCCTTCTTCTGTAAGGTTAAATTTTTCGGCAATTTTTTTAAGTGTAGGAATTTGTTTATTTTCTTCTTTATATTCTACTATAAATTCATCTATTTTTCTATTCAGTTCAATTATCCAGTGAGGAATTCTAATTGCTTGATGTTTATCTCTAATATAATGCCTGATTTCTCCGGAGATAAACCAGGAAGCATAGGTTTCAAATTTCACTTTTCCTTGTTGATTATAAAGATTTAAAGCATTAATTAGACCAATATATCCCAGCTGTTCTAAATCTTCTAATGGTTCACCGGAGTTTTTAAATTTGTAGGCAATATTTTTTACCAGAGGTTTGAATTTTAAAATCTGTTCATCAGTAACTTCTTTATGCATATCTAATTTCATAATAATGCTCCCTCTGCCCTTTAATCTATTTCGATATCTTCTTTTAATTCTTTGAGGGCAGAATCTTTTATTCGAGAAACTTGTCTTTGAGATATGCCCAGTTTACGAGCTGTTTTAGTTTGAGTTAAATCTTTTTCAAAAATATAATAGATTACTTTTTGTTGCAATTTTTTTAATTTGCTAAAAGCAGTTTTTAAAGTAATAATATCTTCCATTGGTAGCTTAAATGTTTCGTAATTTTTACTTCTTATTTTTTCCATATTAGGATAGCTGTCAGAACTATATTTTCTATGTTCCTGGTCAAGGGAAACTATTTGAACTGCCTCTCGAGCTTTTAGGATTTCTTTTATCCCTTCTTCGGTGAGGTTAAATTTTTCAGATATTTCGGAAAGGGAAGGAAATCGATTATTTTTCTTTTTATAGGAAATTATAAATTCGTCTATTTTTTTATTTAATTTCATCATCCAACTGGGAATTTTTATTACCTGGTGCTTGTCTCGGATATAATGACGGATTTCCCCGGATATAAGCCAGGTAGCGTAGGTAATAAATTTTATTCCCCGATTTTTATTATAAAGATTTATAGCATTAATTAGACCAATGTAACCAACTTGTTCTAAGTCTTCTAATGGTTCGCCAGAATTTTTAAATTTATAAGCGATACTTTTTACCAGAGGTTGGTATTCTGTAATTTGATCATCGGTTATTTTTTGTGTGTTAGCTGTTACGGTCATAGAAATATTCCTTTTGATTATATATATTATAAGATGACCACTATTTTACAAGTTCGGAAACGATTTACGAGATTGCCACGCCCTGATAAATCAGGGCTCGCAATGACATTTTATATTATATTTTATTGGATTAGGTTTACCATGCCAAATATGGGTAGATACATTGCGATTATCATAACGCCAACAGTTAAAGCGATAAATGCCATCAAAAGCGGTTCAATGATGGCGGTTAATTTTTCTACACTTCTATCTACTTCTTCATCATAAAATTTTGCTACATTAACTAACATTTCTTCCAATTCTCCACTCTCTTCCCCAACCATAATCATCTGAGTAACCATAGGTGGGAATACTCCGCTTGCTGCCAGAGGACCTGAGATGCTCTGTCCTTCTTTTATCTTTGTTTTGGCACTAAGGACAGCTGAAGATACTACTAAGTTTCCTATAGCATTAGAGGATACTTGTAATGCTTCTAAAATAGGTACTCCGCTTTTAATCAAGGTTCCGAGAATTCTGGTAAACCTGGCAACAGCGCCTTTTCTATTGATTTCACCAAATATAGGTACATTTAATTTAAATTTATCAAAATTTAATTTACCATTCGGTGTTTTTATATAAGCCAAAAAAGCAGCGACCAAGGCCGCAAAAACTGCAAAAAATATATACCAATATTTATTAAATAAATAAGTTAAAGTTACAAAAAACTGTGTAAGAGCAGGGAGCTCTCCTCCGAATTGCTTAAATACTCCGACAAATTGGGGTAAAATGAAAGCTAACATAAAGATAACCATTATTACTGCAGCACCGGCTACAAAAGAAGGATAAGACATTGCAGATTTTATTTTCTGTTTAAGGGCAAATTCTTTCTCCATTAAATCCGCTATTTTATTTAATATTTCATCTAATACTCCGCCGATCTCCCCCGCTCTAACCATACTAATATATAATTCAGAAAATATTTGTGGCTGTTTTGCAAGGGCATCAGCTAAAGTAGAACCTGCTTCCACATCAGATTTAACTAATTTTATAGCTTCCGATAATGCCTTGTTTTCTACTTGCTCAATTAAAATATCTAATGAATTTACTAAAGTTAAACCAGCATTTACCATAGTGGCAAATTGTCGGTAAAATATGGTTAAATCTCTGAGTTTTATCTTTTTAAATAAAGTTATTTCTTTTGAAAGTGCAAAACCTTTCCTTTTTTCATTAATGGAAGTAATAAAATAATCCATTTCTTGAAGTCGAGATACAATTGCTGCTTTAGTTTCTCCTTCCATATTTCCGGTAAAGATTTTACCCGTTCGGTCACGAACTTTATAGACAAAGGTAGCCATTGGTTAATTCACCTCGATTTTAACAATTTGCCAATTAGCCTATTCACCAATTGACCAATTGATAGAAAAATCAATTCAATAATTGACCCATTGACCAATTAGTATATTTAGGAGATTGCCACGCTCCCTATGGTCGCTCGCAATGACAGGAAATATCTCACTCCCACCTTAATCCTCCCCCCCTCAAGGGGGAGGAAATGTAGTAAGTAAATCTTCTTTCCTCAAGTTTACCGATTTAATTCAATTTTCTAATTACTTATTATCTTGTATCTTTTATCTATTTCTTTTCTTTTTCCATCTTTACTATATGTTCGATACTGGATACTGTTTAAATAATCTCTTTTAAGGCATCGATAACTTTAGGATCATACTTTGTTCCGGTAAGAGAAAACAATTTATTTAACGCTTTATTATTCTCGTAAGGATTCTCTATGTATTCATTATAGAATATCTTGGTATAATCTTCAACTACAGATATTATTCGTGAGGCAAGAGGAATTTCTTCACCGCTCAATCCATCGGGATAACCTGTTCCATCATAGTTTTCATGATGATGTTTTACAATAGGAATTATATCTTTAAATAAATTAATCTGTTTAAGCATGTTTGCTCCTACTACAGGATGCAAACTAATTTCATTTTGAACCAAATGAAAATTATCTTTTGCTTTAAAGCTAATATCAATCTTTCTACTTACTTTTATTTTACCTATATCGTGTAGTAAAGAGGCGTAATATAAATTATTATAATCTTTTCCGGTTATTCCCAGCTTATTACCAATTTGTGTAGCCAGTCGAGCTAATCTCATAAAATGTCCTTTGGGGCCAAGTGATTCATTTTCCATTGCCTGGATTAATATCTCGGTAATATGTACAAAATAATTATTCAAATCCTCTATAATATTTGCATTCCATAGGGCAATTACTACTTGATTAGCAAAAGAATTTAAAATTTCTTCATCATTCTTGTCAAAATATTCTTTATCTTTTTTATTGATTACTTCCATTACTCCCATAATTTCTTTTTCCAAAATTAGAGGAATACAAATAATTGATTTAGTTAAAAATTTTGTGGAACTATCAATACTTTTATTCCATCTCGCATCTTTAGCAACATCATCGACTATTAGAGACTTTCCTTTTTCCGCTACCCAGCCAGCTATACCTTCACCAACTTTTACTTTATGTTTTTTTATTTCTTTGCTTTTTTTACCCAAACTTGCTTTAAAATATAATTCATCCTTTTTTTTATCTAAAAGCAATATGGAAGCGGCTTCAGCCTTTACAATTATTGCCGCATATTTTATTATTTTATTCAATAGAACATCTAAATCTGTAGTTCGGGTTAACTCCAAAGAAATATTATTTAAAGCATTTAATTGCAATATTTGCATCTTTAGTTTTTTTAAATTATTTCCTTCGTTCTGATTAAGAGATATTTTGATTCACTCCTTTCAATCCTTAAGTTGAAGCAACTCGTAAAACTTCATCAATAGTTGTTACGCCTTCACAAGCTTTCCTTATGCCATCACCTTTTAATAGACACATTCCTTCGTCAATAGCTACTTCTCTTAGTTTTCCGGTAGTAACATTTTTGCTAATTAAATCTCTAATATTTTCAGTAATTACCATCAGTTCAAAGATAGCGACTCTCCCTTTATATCCGGTATCTTTACAATAAGGACATCCTTCACCTTTATATAGAGTTATCTCATTACTGCTTATCTCATATTCATCCAAAATTTTTTTTATATCAGGAGTTATTTTTATCTCTTTCTTACATTTAGGACATATCCTTCTGACTAATCTTTGAGCAATAACTCCAATTACTGAAGAGGAAATAAGAAAGGGCTCTATCCCCATATCAACTAATCTTATCACTGAACTAGGAGCATCATTAGTATGAAGGGTGCTCAGAACAATATGTCCGGTAAGAGCTGCCTGAACAGCAATTTCAGCTGTCTCTTTGTCTCTAATTTCTCCTACTAACATAATATCTGGGTCTTGCCGTAAGAAACTTCTCAACCCGGCAGCAAAAGTAAGTCCGATTTTGGGTTTAGCTTGAACTTGACTGATTCCTTTCAATCTATATTCTACCGGATCTTCAATAGTCATAATTTTCTTTTCGGGTGAATTTAACAAATTTAGAGTAGTGTATAAAGTAGTAGATTTTCCACTTCCTGTGGGACCAGTTACTAAAATGATACCATTAGGTTTTTTTATTAAAGATTTAAATTGGGGGAGCATATTCTTGGAAAATCCTAAGGAATCTAATTCTAATAAGATACTTGCAGGATCTAATATTCTTAAAACGGCACTCTCTCTATTAACTGTAGGCAAAATTGAAACTCTAATATTTATATTTCTTCCACTCATGTTGACCTGAATCCTTCCATCTTGTGGTAATCTTCTTTCTGCAATATCCAAATCCGACATTATTTTGATTCGGGAAATAACCGCCAATTGCAGGTTTCGTGGGAGAGACATCACATCATGTAATATTCCGTCTATTCGGTAACGAACCCTAAGGGTATCCTCACCGAACGGTTCAATGTGAATATCACTCGCCTTCTCTTTAACTGCTCTTAAAATTATCAGGTTAACCAGAGCAATAACGGGAGCCTCTTCGCTTTCAGTGATAGCAGAAATGTCAGCTGCCTCTTTCTCTTCTTCTTTCAGTACGGTTATCTGCATGTTTTCAATTTTACCAATTACCTGATCCCATTCATCGGTAACTCCGAATACTTCATCTAAGGCTTTATCGATATCCTCACCGTAGGACAATACTGAGTCGATATCATATCCCAATCTTATTTTAAGCTCATCATGGGCAAAAACATCTAAAGGATTCGCCATTGCAACGGTCAATTTTTTTTCATCTTTGTCTATGGCAATAAGCTGATGTCTTCTTGCCATCTCTTCCGGGATTAGAACTACTATGGTGGGGTCAATAGTTATATTATTTAAATTTACGTATTTTTCTCCAATTTCATCGGCTAAGGCAAGCATCATCTCGTCTTTTTTAAGGATATTAAGGT
The DNA here is from genome assembly GCA_003451675.1 of Candidatus Atribacteria bacterium. The sequence continues at coordinate 22,611 of DMCY01000021.1, read as the reverse complement.
CAATAATTATTTTCTGAAGGTCCTTACTACCGTTATCTTTCTGAATTTTTAAAATTCTATCTAACTGTTTATTGGTAATTAAACCCTTATTATATAATATATCTAATAAGAAGTTTCCGGTAATACTCTTATCTGCTGTTCTTTTCATTTCTCCTCCAGTGTTCGTATCATGTAAAAACCTAAATCATTTTTAGTACTATCCCAATAAATATTGCTAATGATGTATTAATAATCCTTTTTAAATTATATACCTTTTCTGTTCTTTCTGCACTAATTTGATAAGGAATAAGGCTTATAATTACAAAAAATATAAAAATTATAATTATATATTTATCATCCAAGTACTGAGCTGAGAGAGTTAAAAATAAGCGATAAAATTTATCTATTGTTTGGTTTGCGGGTATTTTAATGTTTAGTATTTTTTGTTTTTTTAATTTTTCTGGTTCATATGAAATGTCTTCTTCTTTTATAAATATAAGCAATACAGGTATAAAAAATATCGTAGCAATATATCCTATTAAGTTTATAATAAATATATCATTATTGTAAAGATGTATCAAGTAATTCAAAAAGTCATTATTAAATGGAGAAATTAATAAATATATTTTTTCGAAATTAAAACTTAATGCTGCAATTATTGATATATGCAAAAATTGATCGAGTAAAAATACTTTTATGTCCTGATTAGCATTTTTTTTTGAATAGTCTAATTTTATTTTATCAATTACTGTGTGAGACAGAAATATAACCCAAAGTACTATTATAACTTTCGGGTCTTCTAAATAGGGGAAGGCAAAGAAGATGGAAAATATCAATACTATTGAGGAATGTAATAGCACTCCCCATTTAGTATTCATTTTTACTTTGAATATTTGCTTGGTTTGTAAGGGAAAATCTGCGATTATGTGAGCTAATAGTAATCGATAGAATAAGAACATAGATATTAATTCTCCAATTGACCGATTGACCGATTAGTCAATTTGCCAATCTACCGATTTACCGATTGACCTATTCACCGATTGACCAATTGACCTATTAGTTAAATAAATATTTTAGAAATAATAGTAATTAGATTTTTCGTTAATCTTACCTGATTTAGAAGTTTGTTTGTCATATGATCTTAAATATTTAATAAAGCCATTAATTTGTTTTCCTAACTCTTTAGCTAAGGCATAAGCCAACTGAAAATCATCCTAATTAATATATTTTAAATCTAAAGCAATATACAAGTTATTCTGTATTTCAGATATTGAACCTCTAGCTATGATTAGAAATCTTATAAAATCTTTTTTAGAATAACGATCAAAGCCTTCTGCAATATTAGAACCAATAGAAACTGCAGCACGGGTAATTTGTGAAGTTAATCCGTATCTTTCTTCCTTGGGGAATTTCTTAGTTAAATTATATATTTTGTTTGCAAATTTTCTTGCATCTTTCCAAACTGGTAATTCTTCAAATGATTTTATAGTTGGCAAATAAAATTCTCCTTAATGTATTGTTTCCTCCAATTGGTAAATTGGTGAATTGGGAAATCGGTTAATTGTTTCACTTCGGCCAATTACCAACTTCTTTTTTTATTATGCCTCTTCTCAGCCAGAAAGAAATAATAATTTTTTCAAAATTACGATGAAGGAATGTCCCTATAGAATCCTTTTTAACTATAGGAGTAACTAAAATGGTTAGGAGTTTTAATCTATTTCCTCCCCATATATCGGTAAATATCTGGTCTCCTATTACCGCTGTTTCAGATTTTTTTGTATCCAAAATTTTAAGACCATTATTAAAGGCTACACTAAAAGGTTTAAAATATTTTGAATGGTAGGGGATATCAAATATTTCTGCAAATTCTGCAACTCTTTTAGAATTAGTGTTGGAAACTATACATATTTTTAATCCTAATTTTTTTGCTTCATTTACCCAATCAATAATTTTTTGATTAACTTCTTTCTGCCCCCAGGCTACTAAAGTGTTGTCCAGGTCTACAATGATGCCTTTTATCTTTTTTATTTTTTTAAATTTCTTTAAGTCTATATTACATATCGAATCAACATATACTTTTGGTTTTAATATTTCAAACAATTGCTTCTCCTCTGTATAGTTGTTATTACGTAAATATAAATTTATTGTCTTTGTTTGTATTTTCTTTCTTTTCTTCACTAAATACTAACGACTAAATACTATATACTAATTTAGGTTCTTGATTTTATTTTACTTACTATTATATCAATTGCTACATCATTTAGTCCACCCTGGGGGATAACTATATCGGCGTATCTTTTAGATGGCTCAACAAATTGCAGGAACATCGGCTTTACAACATTTAAATATTGTTCAATTACCGACTCCATTGACCTCCCTCTTTCCTTTGTATCTCTCACTAACCTTCTGATGAATCTTTCATCCTCATCGGCGTCTACATAAATTTTTATATTCAGTAAGTTCCTTATTTTTTCTTCTTCTAATACTAAAATACCTTCTAATATTATAATATCACGGGGAAGTACTTTTTCTGTCTCCTTTTTTCGAGTGTAATCAGTAAATGAATATATAGGTTTTTCAATTTCTTCTCCCCTGATTAATTTTTTTAAATGTTTTATCAACAGATTACTATCAAAAGCTGAAGGATGGTCAAAGTTTATTTTCTTTCTTTCTTCTAAAGGAAGATGACTTAAATCTATATAATATGCATCTTGTTGAAGTACTACCACATTTACTCCCTTTAAACTTTCATAAATTCTACGGGCAACTGTAGTTTTACCTGAACCAGTTCCACCGGCAATGCCTATTATTAATGGTTTCATAATCTCACTCCTTAAAAAAGTTTCCCAAAGGTGCCTGGCACCTTTGGGAAACTTTTTTATTTTTTGTTTTTTAAATGTTCTTGATAGGTTTTGGAAAATATATGCCTGCCATTTTCTCCCAACACAAAATACAGATAATCTTCTTCTTCCGGTTCAAGTGCGGCTATGATTGAATCGAGTCCGGGATTGCAGATTGCACCGGGAGGAAGCCCTTTGTAAAGATATGTATTGTAGGGAGAATCAATTTTTAAATCGTTTTCATCTAATCTTTCTTTCGGCTCTTCTAAAATATACTGAATAGTAGCACATGATTGTAATTTCATACCCCTTTCTAATCGATTATGAAAAACAGATGATACTTTACTTTTTTCCTCACTAAATTTAGCTTCTTTCTCAATAATTGAAGCTAAAATAATAATTTCATCCAGAGAAAATCCAATTTCTTCAGCTTTATCTGTAAATTTATTTTCTATTGAAACTTGGTTAAAATTTGATAACATTAATTTAACTATCTTTTCTGCTCCATATTGTTTGGGCACTTCGTAAGTGTCAGGGAACAGATAACCCTCCAGAGATTCTTCTTTATCCTTTATTAATTTTAAAAAGGCTTCCTTCTTTGCAATCTCTTTTTTCTCCAGTATTTCTGCAATTTGAGTATAGGTATAGCCTTCCGGAATAGTTATTTTATAGGCTATTACTTCTCCCTTTACTAATTTGTCCAATATTTGGAGCATATTCATTGAGGGGCTAAGGTCATATTCACCATACTTTAATTGGTCTTCTAACTTCATTAGTTTGATAAAAATTCTTAGTGTATAATTATTTTTTCTAATTATTTCATTTTTTTCTAATACATTCACAATCTCTTTGGCATTGATTCCGGAGGGAATATTAACTATTTTTCGGATTGTAGAATTTTCTTCTAAGGGGAAATATACAGAGGGAATTAATAGGATAGCGATTAAAAATATCAGAGAAAATATGAAAAATAATTTATTAATAAAGTTCATTTTTTTATCTCTTTATTCATCATCCTTCTATCTAAAAAAGATTGGAGAATTATTACTGCTGACATTTTATCAATAACTTTTTTTCTTTTTTTTCTACTTCGGTCAGTTTCAATTAAAAATTTTTCAGCTTTGCTTGTGCTTAATCTTTCATCTTCTAACTCCACAGGTAATTGGAAAAATTCTTTAAGTTCTATTGCAAAGGATATAGCCTTTTTGGCTTGTTCGCCTAATGACCCGTTCATATTTATGGGTAAGCCTAAAATTACTTTTTCTACACCGTATTTGTCGATGATTTTTTTTATATTTTTTAAATCTTCTATTTCGTTAATTGAATTAATTGTAGGTAATCCCTGGGCGGTTATCCCCAATTCGTCACTTATAGAAATCCCAATTCTTTTTTCACCTAAATCTATTCCTAAAATTCGCAAAAAAATAAATTCTCCCATTCACCAATTAGCCAATTGACCGATTAATTAATTTACCAATTCACCGATTCACCAATTAGCCGATTGACCGATTAATTAATTTACCAATTAGCCGATTGACCGATTAATTAGGTTAATATTTTAGAACTGATAGTAATTTGATTCTTCGTTAAGCTTGTTTGTTTTCGAATTATTTTTATCGTATGCCCTTAGATACTTAACAAAACCATTAATTTGTTTCCCCAGGTCTTTAGTTAAAGCATAGGCTTCCTGAAAATCATCCTGGTTAATATATTTTAAATCTAAAGCAATGTATAAGTCATTCTGAATTTCAGAGATTGAACCTCTGGCTATGATTAAATATTTTATAAAATCTTTTTTGGAATAATGGTCAAATCCTTCTGCAATTTTAGAACCAACAGAAACCGCAGCAGGGGTAATTTGTGAAATTAATCCGTAATTTTCTTCTTTAGGGAATTTCTTAGTTAAATTATATATTTTGTTTGCAAATTTTCTTGCATCTTTCCAAACTGGCAATTCTTCAAATGATTTTATAGTCGCCAAATAAAATTCTCCTTATTTTTTTATTTCTCCAATTGGAGAATTGGTGCATTGGAGAATTGGTAAATTAAATACTTTTTCCAAGGCCTGGTTTAGTTTGTCTGCTTTTTGCCCTCCGGCTTGAGCCATTGTTTTCTTTCCGCCACCTTTTCCACCGACAATCGGGGCAATAGCTTTTATAATATTTCCAGCATCATAACCTTTTTGCACTAAATCATCGGTAACCATTACTAATAATGCAACTTTACCATTATCTAATTTTGTCCCGAGTACTACAATACCAGATTTAATCTTATCTTTAATTAGATCTCCCCAATTCCTCAAGCCATTATTATCTGCTGCTTTAACTTTGACTGATATAATATTTATTCCCTTAATTTCCTTCTTTTTGGAAATCAATCCATCAACTTCATAACGGGTTAATTTATGGCGAATAATTTTGATTTCCCTTTTCATATTGTTAGTATCATCTATGAGCTGATTAATCTTTAGCGGTATTTCAGAAGGTATGGTATTTAATTTGTCCGAAACTTCGTTGATAATATTTTCTTTTTCCTTAATATATTTTAAAGCTCTATCGCCGGTTACCGCCTCAATTCTTCTTATACCGCTTCCTATCCCTTCTTCATTCAATATTTTGAACAAACCGATGTTAGAAGTAGAATCTAAATGAGTTCCCCCGCATAATTCTGAGCTAAACTCTCCGATTTTTACAACTCTTACCTGTTCACCATATTTTTCGCCAAAGAGAGCTATTGCTCCCATTTCTTTTGCTTTATCGAAAGTAGTAATCTTCGTTTCTACTTTTAATTCATCCAATATTTTTTCATTTACTAAATTTTCTATTTTTCCTAATTCTTCTATAGTTAAAGGGGCAAAATGGTTAAAATCAAAACGAAGATGATGGTTGTTTACTGCGGAGCCGGATTGTTTTACGTGGTCCCCCAATACATCTCGAAGTGCTCGGTGCAGAAGATGTGTAGCAGTATGATTTCGGGCAATGGCCTTTCTTACAGATAAATCTATCCTGGCTAATACTTCATCTCCAACTTTTATTTCCCCTTTACTTACTTCGGCAAAATGAGCAATCAGACCTTCGGTAGGAGTTTGGGTATCTGATATTTCTATTAGCAGATTATTTTTAATTGGGGAAGTTATAATTCCCTTATCTCCAATCTGTCCACCTTTTTCAGCATAAAATGGTGTCTTTTCTAAAAATATTTTGCATTTATCTCCCTGTATTGCCTTATTTACTAATTTATCATCTTTTATAATAGCAATTACTTTGCTTTTAGCTTCAACAAAATCATATCCTATAAATTCTGTCTCTCCCCGTTCTTTTAAAATATCCTGGTATAATTTCTGATTAATTTTATCATCTTCAACCCTTACTTTGGTTTTTACCCACGATTTTCTGGATCTTTCCCTTTGAATTTTCATTTCATTTTTAAAATCATCTTCTTCAATCCCGTAGCCATCTTCTTCCAGGATATCTCTGGTTAATTCTAAAGGAAATCCATATGTATCGTAAAGTTTAAATGCATCTCTTCCGCTAAGTTTATCTTTATTCTTTTGTTTTAGTTCTTCCTTTAAATTATCTAATATTTGTATTCCAACATTTAAAGTTTCCTGAAATCTTTTTTCTTCGGAAAGGATTATCTGGCAGATGCGATTTTCCTCTTTATAAGTTTCCGGATATACTTCTTTCATTAAATCTATTGCTACCGGAGCTACTTCATATAAAAATGGCTGGTTATAGTTAATAACCTTTCCATAACGAAAAGCTCTTCTTAATAACATCCGAAGGACATATCCTCTGCCTTCATTAGAAGGGGTTATTCCATCAGAAATCATAAAAACGAGAGCCCTTATATGATCAGCAATTACCTTTAAAGCTAAGTCCTTTTTCTTATCTTCTTTATATTTTATGCCAGCGTTTTGAGCAACAAATTTTATAATGGGTAAAAATAAATCTGTTTCAAAATCTGTGTCAACTTTTTGTAAAACAGAGGTAATTCTTTCTAAACCTAAACCGGTATCAATATTTTGCTTTGGTAAAGGAGTCAATGTACCGTCTTCCTCACGATTGTATTGCATAAATACCAAATTCCATAATTCCAGGTATCTTTCATCAACACCTACTCCGCCGCCTTCTTTTGACGCTTTCTCTTCACCTAAATCTATATATATTTCAGAACAAGGTCCGCAAGGTCCAGTCGGACCTACTTTCCAAAAATTATCTTCTTCACCCAGTCTAATAATTCTTTTTTCGGGAAGACCTATAAGATTGTGCCAGATATCATATGATTCGTCATCATCCTTAAATATGGAGACCCACAATTTTTCTTCAGGAAATCCTATAACTTCTGTAAAAAATTCCCAGGCCCATTTAATTGCATCTTCTTTAAAATAATCGCCAAAAGAAAAGTTTCCTAACATTTCAAAAAAAGTATGGTGACGAGCGGTTCTCCCGACATTTTCAATATCGTTTGTCCGAATGCACTTCTGGCTGGTGGTTGCCCTTTTTAATGAAGATTTAACCTGACCTAAAAATATTGGCTTAAAGGGAACCATTCCGGCAATGGTTAGTAAAATACTGGGATCTGAGGGTACCAGAGAGGCACCTGGTATTATTTTGTGTCCTTTGCTTTCGAAGAATTTCAAAAATTTTTCTCTTATTTCACTGCTGGTCATGTAGTTCACGTGTACCATTACTCCTTCCAAAAAATATTATAAACTATTTTGATTAATTAAAAGAGTAGTCTGTCATTGCGAGGGAGTAAAACGACCGAAGCAATCTCACCACATTATATAACTGCTATTTGCAATGACATGTTTTATAGTTTATTATACAAATCTTTCCATTCCGGATTAATTCCCATAATCAATTTAACTTTCTTAGTCCTTGGACCTGCTTTTATCTGTTTTTCTCTTAATATGGCATTTTCGGGGTCATTATATATTTCAAAAAAAACTAATTTATTGATATTATATTTTTTTGTAAATCCCTCAATTACTTTTTCTTTATGTTCCCAAATTCTTTTCTTTAAATCGCTGGTAACTCCGGTATATAAAACGGTATTTATCTTATTAGTCATTATGTAAACATAATATCGCTTCCTATTAAAAGGGATTGCCACGGCTTCGCCTCGCAATGACATTTCTGTTTTTTTATTCTTACTTCTGTTTTCTTTCTTCTCTTCCCTAAACCAGTTAACCAGGTAACCAACAAACTAGCTAACCAAATACGAGATACGATTCACGAGATACGAGATACGGTTTTCACCTATCCTGCGACTCTCAGCACTTCTTCAATAGTAGTAATTCCTTGCATTACTTTTTCCATCCCACTATCCTTTAGCGTTTTCATTCCTTTTTTTATTGCAGCATCTTTGATTATATTACTTGAGGCTTTTGATATTATTAATGACCGAATCTCTTCATCCAGGACAATAAGTTCATATATAGAAGTTCTTCCATAATATCCTGTATTCTTGCAAAAAGGACAACCCGTCCCTCTGTACAACTTAATTTTGCCATCATTATTTGAGTTGTCCTTAATGTTAAGTCCGCGCATTACATTTTCTCCAGGAATATATTCCTCTTTGCATTTTTCACATATAACCCTAACTAATCTTTGAGCTATTACTGCTATTACCGAAGATGAAATCAGAAATGTTTCAACATCCATATCAATCAATCTGGTTAAGGCACTGGCTGCATCATTAGTATGAAGAGTACTGAAAACTAAATGTCCGGTTAAAGCTGCTTGAACAGCAATTTGAGCAGTTTCGGCATCTCTTATTTCTCCTACCATTATAATATCCGGATCCTGCCTTAATATTGAACGTAGTGTGTTAGCAAAAGTTAAATTAATTTTTGGCTTTATTTGAATTTGATTTATTCTGTTTAATTTATATTCTACCGGGTCTTCTACAGTTATAACATTCTTATCTTTAGAATTTACTTCATTTAGAGCGGCATATAAAGTAGTAGTTTTTCCGCTTCCAGTAGGTCCGGTTAGCAAGATTATTCCATAAGATTTAGTGATTATCGACTTAAATTCATCTAATTGCTCAGGGATGAATCCAAGTTGTTCCAATTTTATCAATCCTTTACTTTTGTCCAATAATCTCAAAACAACTTTCTCACCTAATACAGTAGGTATAGTTGAAACTCTTAAGTCCACTTCCCTGGTTCCGAATTTTACCTGGAAACGTCCATCTTGAGGAAGTCGCCTTTCAGCAATATCCATCTTAGCTAATATTTTTACTCGGGATACAACCGCGGATTTAATTGTATTAGGTAAAGCTTTGAAATCATGCAGTATTCCATCAATGCGGAACCGAATTAAAAGCCCTTTTTCGTCTGGTTCAATATGAATATCACTTGCTCTGTCCTTAACACCTTGCACAATTAACATATTTACCAACTGAATAATCGGGGCCTCCTTACTTATTGCTTCTAATTTTTTAGAATCTTCCTCTTCTTCCTCTTCTTTAAATACTACTTCCGTACCTAATTTTTCAATTATGTCGTCATATCCGCCCAATTCATAATAATTATTAATAGCATTTAGAATATCCTCTTCAGGGGCCAATAATGATTTAATTTTTTTTATCTTAGTATGATCTCTTATAAAATCTATAGCGTAAACATCTAATGGATTAGCCATAGCAATGATTAATTCATCATCATTTTTACTTATGGGGATTAATTTAAACTGTAAAGCGGTTTTCTCGGAGATAAGAGATATTACTTCCGGGTCTATTACATAATTTGATAGGTCTACATATTCTGCTTCATAAACATATTGCAAGACCTCATATAGTTCTTCCCTGGTGATTACCCCTGTTTCAACGAATATTTCACCCAATCGTTTCTTGTTACCGTTTTTTTGCGCTTCAAGGGCTTCTTTTAACTGTTGGGGGGTAATTAATCCCTGTTCAATTAAAATATCTCCGATTCTTTTATTAGTATAGGGTTTTTTGGGCATTTCCATTTCAATAACTCCCACCGTACTTATAATACGTATCTCGTGCAAACTAGCGTATAGCGTTTAGCGTAGAGCGTATACATTTGGTTACATGGTTAGCTGGTTACCTGGTTAGCTGGTTAAGAAATCGGTACAAACTAGTTAACTAATTAACTATATAAACGTTCACCTATCTAAGAAATATAGATTGTTAATAGGTATGTCTTTAATTTATTAAACCCGGTATCCTCGTAGGACAGGCGTCTCGCCTGTCAAGGATAGATTCCCGCTTTCGCGGGAATGACAGAGAATGATGACGAGTCGGATAAATCCGACCCCTACAATAAAAACAATACTTTATGTAAAAATGTTTTGAATTTTAAATTATAGCTTTGTGCTTTTCGATTTATTTCTTGTCGAACATGTCTCCGAATAAATCCTTAAACAATATTTTATCTACACTCTGCTTTTTATTATACTCTTTCATAAATCTTTTTTGTTCTTCTTTTTCAGCTCTTCTAATACTTAAACTTATCTTTTTCCTTCGACTATCCAATTTTATCACCAAAGTTGTCACTTCTTCTCCGACTGAAAGAACGCTTTCCGGATTATCTATTTTTTTATGGGATATTTCTGATAATGGAACCAAGCCATCAATATTATCTTCTAAATTTATAAATGCTCCAAAATCGGTAAGATTTACTACCTTACCTTCCACTAAAGTTCCGACCGCATATTTCTTTTTAATCTCTAACCAGGGGTCTGGTAATAATCTTTTTTTACTTAAAGTCAGCTGAAATTTTTCTTTATCTATTTTTATTACCTTAAATTCATATTCGTTATCTTTTTTTAATTTTTCATTAGGATGTTTAATTCTTTCCCAGTCTATTTCAGACACAGGTACAAATCCCTCTATTCCCTTATCTAATTTAACAAATGCTCCAAAATCTCTAACTCTTATTACCTTGCCTTTTACAATAGAATCTATCTTATAAAATTTATCTATATCCTCCCAGGGGTTGGGTAAAGTTCGTTTTCTACTTAAAAATATTAAGTGGGCATCCTCATCTATTTTTATTACTTTTAAAGGAAGTACCATATATTTTTTTAATATGGCAGAAGGTCTTTCCACATATTCCCAATCAATCTCAGACAAATGAACTACACCGGATACGCCTGCTTCCAGCTCCACATTAGCTCCATAAGAAGTTACTTGAGTGATTTTCCCTTCCACGACAGAGCCAATAGGATATTTTTTCTTAACATCCTCCCAGGGGTTAGTTAATAATTGCTTTAAACCTAAAGATATTTTCTTTTTCTCAGGTTCGATCTCTAAAATTCTCAATTTTAAAACTTCTCCTTTGGAAACTAATTCTGAAGGATTCTTTACATAGGCCCAGGCCATTTCCGAAATATGCAATAAACCGTTAAGGCCCTCTTCTATTTCAACAAATGCGCCAAAATCTTTAATTTTTATCACTTTTCCTTCTATTTCGTCACCAATAGAATACTTTTCTTTAACATCCTTCCAGGGATCCGGGGAAAATTGTTTTATACTCAAGGATATTTTTTTATTTTCTTTATTGTAGTCAATAATTTTTACCTTGATTTTATCCCCAACTTTTAGTAATTTAGTAGCATCCTTCATATCACGCCAGGTAATTTCTGAAATATGAAGCAATCCTTCGACTCCACCTATATCAACAAATGCTCCAAATTTTGTAATGTTGGTTACAATCCCTTCTTTTTCTTGTCCAACTTTTAAATCAGCTAATGTTTTTCTGTGCATTACTTTACGTTCTTTCTCTACAATTAGACGATGAGAGAGAATAACTTTGTTCTCCCTTTTTTCCAGTTTAATTATGACGAAATCTAACTTTTTTCCGATATATTTATCTAAATCTTCATCCTTTATAAATTTGGTTTCTATCTGAGATTTAGGAACAAATCCTTTTATACCTACATTAACAATTAGACCAGCTGAATTTTTTTCAATTACTTCTGCGCTAATTTTTTCTTTCTTTCTGAATATTTCATTGAGTTTTTCCCATAACTGAAAGTATTTTGCCTTCTCTCTTGATAAAGTAACATTTCCATTTTTTTCATCAACACTAACAACATATAGATAGATTTCATCACCAATCTCTAAGGTATGGGTTATGTTTCCTTCTTCTTTGGAAAAGAGTGATTTTTCGGTTTTGGGAAGATGCCCCTCCATTTTATATTTTATATCGACCAAATATCCATCTTCGTCGACTTTCATTATCTGTCCTTTAATTATATCTCCTCTTTTTATTTTTTTAAATTTTTCTAAAGATTGGTTAATCATTTCATTCATTTCTTCTTTAGATTTTTTTTCTGGTTTTTCTACTTCATTTTTTTTGTTTAACTCCATAGTTCTTACATCCTTCCTTTTCTCGTATAAAGTCGTGCGTATATCGTATATCGTATATCGTCGGATAGGCAAAATATTTTAATAATGTCATTGCGAGAAGTATAACAAGCCTGCCCCAGCGAAAGCAGGGGAAGCAATCTCAATGAGATTGCCGCGCTCCCTTCGGTCGCTCGCAATGACAAAACGGTTAGCTTATCAGGGCGTATGCAATACGCCCTTACTTTTTTTAAACTCGTAACCCGTATTATATCTTTAATTGGGCAATTGGTAAATAGGTAAATTGGTTAATTTAATAACTATATACTCGATACTATATACTCGATACTATTAATTATTCTTTTCTCGGTTATTATCTTATGCACCGGAATATCATTTTTATCATTGGGTATTTTTTTTACTATCTGCATTTCAAAGGCTAAAGCAATAATCTTAGTAGAAGTATGAATTTTTCTTAAAAAATTATCGTAATATCCAAAGCCTCTACCTATTCTATTTCCGCTTAAATCAAAAGCAACTCCGGGTATTATTATTAAATCTATATTCTCCGGGGGGAATAATCTATAATATTCTTTCTTCGGCTCCAGAATCCCTTTTTTGCCTTTTTCTAATTCAGTATCAAAATCGAATATTTTCGAAGCAGCTAAATTAATGCAATCTGACAAGATAATGGGAATAAAAATATTTTTACCCATTCTCATGGATGTTTTAATCATTTCTTCAGTCTGCACTTCACTTCTGGTGGCAGCATAAAACATAATATTTCGGGAATTTCTATACTCTACGGTATCAGCCAGGTTTAGAAATACTTGCTGACTTTTATTTTTTATATCCTCTTTTAATAAGGAAAGTCTTTTTTTCAGTATATTCCTTCGTATTTCTTCTTTGTTCATAATTTTTATTATAATATAGTTATTTATTATTTTTGTCAAAATTATAAAAAGAAAGTATCGGGTATATAGTATCGAGTATCAAATAAAAACAAAGAAAAGTATCATAGAAAAAAATAGGAAAACAAAAATAATAACTATTTTTTTACCTAACTACTCCATTAAAGTATACACTAATTCTTATATTACTTATAGCGTATCGTATGAAGAAAATCAGTTTTCGGTTATCGTTATATAGCCAAAAATCTAAACCGAAAAGCAAAAAATATAATTTCGTAAATTATAAAACCCCGCTATGTCGTGTGCTTTAGGTTTTGATACCTGTCCCTAAACAGGTGGGCATCTACCTAAATGCTTTATGTTTCCGCGTCAACTAAGTAGCTAACGTTAGATATTTGCCTTTCCTCCGTAGGAGGGAGACTTATCTTAGGCCTACATTCTACATTTAGAGCTCGATCCCTCTTTATATGTGTTGGCTCAAAACTTAATTAGTCGCACGAACACAGCAGGGTCATTCATGTATTTTCTTTGTCCCTATAATATCACACCTTATTGTATCTTTCAATATCAAATTCGTGTCTCGTGAATCGTATCTCGTTAAGATCAATAGAAACCGAGAATCAGAATAAATTTGTATCGAGTATCCATTTGGTTAGCTGGTTAGCTAGTTAATAAATTAATATCAAACCAATTGGCCTGTCAATCACTTGCAACTATTAACTGAAAACTGTGAATATATCATATTGCGTATTACTTAAAGAAAATAGTAATGTGTAAAATATGTGTGGTGTTCGATTTATCGAATCCGCTAAATGAAATTAGCCAGATAACTCGGGTCGGATAAATCCGACATTTCTGTTTTTTTATTCTGACCTCTGACTCCTGAATTCGAAATTCTATCTTCTGTCTTCTTTTTCTTAAAGAGATAAGAATTGGTCTTCTTCTTTCTCTTTCCTAAACCAACTAACCAGGTAACTAGCTAACAAGCTAACTAATTCTACGCTCTTAATGCGGTAGATCTAATTTAATATGAAGTTCCTTTAATTGTTTTTGATCTACTTCAGATGGTGCATCAGTTAATGGACAGGTTGCTTTTTGGGTCTTGGGAAAGGCAATTACTTCTCTAATTGAGGAAACTCCTGCTAAAAGCATAACCAGCCTATCCAAACCGAAGGCGATTCCTCCATGTGGCGGAGCTCCATATTTTAAGGCTTGCAATAAGAATCCAAATTTCTGTTCAGCCTTTTTATCATCTATTCCCAACAATCCAAAAATTACTTTTTGAAGGTCGTTATTGTGTATTCTGATACTTCCTCCTCCAATTTCATTCCCATTAAGTACTAAATCATATGCTTTTGAACGCACTTTTAAGGGATTGGTTTCTAATAATTCAATATCTTCGTCAACAGGTGCTGTGAAAGGATGATGAACAGATTCATACCTCTTTTCTTCCGGGTTATATTCTAACAAAGGGAAATTTGTAACCCAGAGAAAATTAAATTCCTTTTTATCCTGATTAATAAGGTTTAAATCGTTCGCTAATTTTAATCTTAAATTTCCTAATGCTTCATAAACTACTTTCGCTTGGTCAGCAACAATTAAGATAAGATCTCCCGGATTTGCATTAGTTTTAAGTTTTACTTTTTCTATCTCTTCGGAAGAAAGAAACTTAGATATAGAAGATTGAAAATCTTTTCCTTCTTTAATTTTTATATAGGACAGGCCTTTTGCACCAAATGAAGTAATAAATAATTGTAAATCGTCGAGTTTTTTTCGGGAAAATTCCTTATCACTTTCAACTTTAATAGCACATATTTCCCCTTTGTTTTTGATTACTTCTTCAAATACTTTAAAAGAACTTTTGTCAAATATTTCAGTAAAATTTATTATCTCCATTTCAAATCTTAAGTCTGGTTTATCTGTTCCATATCTGGAAATTGCTTCTTGGTAATCCATTTTTACAAAAGGTATTTTTATTTTGATATTAAACAATTTATTAAATAAATAAGCAAACATTTCTTCTACTAAATTAAAGATATCATCTCTACCAACAAATGACATTTCCATATCAAGTTGAGTAAACTCAGGTGCTCGGTCAGCTCTCAAATCTTCGTCACGAAAACATCTTACTATTTGGTAATATTTTTCAAATCCCGCAACCATTAATAATTGTTTGAATAATTGAGGAGATTGAGGAAGAGCATAAAATTTTCCCGGATTCACTCTACTGGGGACTATATAGTCTCTTGCTCCTTCTGGTGTACTCTTAGTTAAAAAAGGTGTTTCTATATCTAAAAAACTTTTACTGTTCAAGTAATTTCTAATTTCCATACAGACCTGGTGTCGTAATCGCAAATTTTTTTGCATCTTTAGCTGTCTTAAATCCAGATATCTATATTTTAATCTCAAATTATCATTTATTTCCATCTTGTTACCTATATTAAAAGGCAAGGTATCAGAAATATTTAATATTTTTACCTGCTTTGCTTTAATTTCAACTTCTCCGGTTGGCATATTAGGATTTGTAGAACCAGCTAAACGAGAAACAACCTTTCCCTTAACTGCAAGCACATATTCATTCTTAATGATATGGGCTTTTTTATGTGCCTTAGCAGAATCTTCCGGATCAAATACGATTTGTGAAATTCCTTCACGGTCTCTTAAATCAATAAAAATTAAACCACCATGATCTCTTCTGCTCTGAGCCCAGCCCATTAAAATTACTTCTTTCCCAATATCATTTTTACGAAGCTCTCCACAAGAATTGGTCTTCTTCCAAGAGCCCATAGGTTCTATAAATTCTTTTGATTCTTTCATTTTAGTTTGTCCACTCTCCTTTATGTTTCGTATCGCGTATCGCAATCTCGTATCTAGTATCTCGTATCTCGGCAGAAATACAAGATATGTTAATTAAGTTTTTTAATTAAATTTGTAATCATACGAGATTCGTTTATATATTTTAACCCTGCAGTTACTTTATGCCATGCTAATCTAGTCTTTAATTGATTTATAGACAGGCGAGAGTCTGTCCTGCAGTTTTATATTAATCTTCGAGGGCAGACACGAGGTCTGCCTCTACAAATATCTTCTAAATTCTGGCTCTTAACTTCTATTCTCTTTTCTAAACCAGTTAACCAAGTAACCAACTAACAAAATACTATATACTCGATACGCTATACTTCTTTTACCTTGTCCTAACGCAATACGTAATACGCGATACGCAATACGATACTTTATGGATAAATCTTGTTCAACATCCTTGGGAAAGGAATGGTTTCTCGAATATGGCTTAAACCACATATCCAGGCAACAGTCCTTTCTATTCCTAAACCAAATCCAGAATGAGGGACCGACCCATATTTCCTTAAATCTAAATACCATTCATAGCTTTTCCGGGGTAAATTATGTTCTTTTATCCTCTTTTTCAATGAACGGTAATCGTCAATCCGCTGGCCTCCTCCAATAATTTCACCATATCCTTCTGAGGCTAATAAATCTGCACATAAAGCAACTTCTGGTCTTTTGGGGTCGGGTTTCATGTAGAAGGCTTTACATTTTATAGGATAACGGAGAACAAAGACCGGTTTTTCGTATCTTTGAGATAATATAGTTTCATCTTCTCCTCCAAAATCATCTCCCCATTCAATTTTAGAACCATTATTTTTTAAAATATCTATAGCTTCATCATAGGAAATCCTTGGGAAAGGAACTTTGATAAGTTCTAATTTGGAAATATCTCTTTCTAGCAATTTCAATTCATTTTTTTTCTTTTCTAACACCTGTTTTATAATATAAGCTATCATATTTTCCTGTATTTCGTTGTTTTCTTCAAGTTCAACATAAGCAGCTTCCGGTTCTACCATCCAGAATTCCATTAGGTGTCTTCTGGTTTTAGATTTTTCAGCTCGGAAAGTTGGCCCAAAACAGTACACTTTTCCAAAAGCCGCAGCAGTTGCCTCATTATAAAGTTGTCCACTTTGTGCAAGATACGCTTTATCGTCAAAATATTCAGTCTCAAATAAAGTAGTAGTTCCTTCGCAAGCTGCAGGAGTAAGTATCGGTGTATCCATCAAAATAAAACCGTTCATATCTAAAAAATCTCGAATAGATTTGGTTATCTCTGCTCTTATTCTTAGAATAGCATTTTGCCGAGGTGACCTTAACCATAGATGGCGATAATCCATCAGATATCCTACTCCATGTTCTTTTAGAGAAATTGGATAATTATCTTCAGCTGTACTAATAACTTCAATATTTTTTACTAAAACTTCATATCCCAAAGGAACTCTCTTTTCTTCTTTAACTACCCCTGATATTTTAATCGATGATTCGTAATTAATGTTGTCGGCTTGATCAAAAATATTTTCATCCATTTCGTTTTTAATAAGAGTACCCTGGATAAAACCTGTTCCATCTCTTACAATTAAAAATTTTATTTTTCCGCTTGAGCGTCTATTGTAAAGCCATCCTCTAATTTCTACTTCTTTTCCTTCATATTTTTTAATATCGCTTATCCTTATAATTTCCATGTAGTTTCCTCCTGACATAGAGTTTTTATGGGGTCAGGTCTTGCAATGACACA
>DMCY01000021.1:0-4886 GCA_003451675.1 Candidatus Atribacteria bacterium | reverse complement strand
TGTGTCATTGCAAGACCTGACCCTAAGTCCTAAGTCATTAATTCATCAATTAGATTATCTATTTGAACTTCTTTTTGTTCTTTGGTTTGCATATTGCGGAGAATCACCATATTTTTAGATAATTCTTCTTCGCCAACTATTACTGTATATCTCGCTCCTATTTTATTGGCTATCCTCATTTGTGATTTTAGGCTTCCTTCGGAATAATCCATATCAGCAGACAAGCCGGCATTTCTTATTTTTTGTAATAATCTAAAAGCTGTATCTTTATTTTTTTCATCAACTTTAGCTACAAATATATCTAATCTCTTTTCCGCAGGCCATTCGACCTTTTGTTGATCTATAGCAATAATCATTCTCTCTATCCCTGCGGCAAATCCTACTGCCGGAGTGGGTTTTCCACCCAACTCTTCAATTAAATCATCATATCTACCGCCACCGCCTATAGCATTTTGAGCCCCTAATCCTCCCGAAATAATTTCAAAAGCGGTTTTGGTATAATAATCTAACCCCCTTACCAATCGAGGTTCTTCATGAAATATAATTTTTTGGTCATTAAGATATGATTTAACTTGTGCAAAATGTGATTCACATTCCTGACAAAGATTTTCGGTAATTACCGGAGCTGATTCTATAATTTTTTTACAGCTATCTTTTTTACAATCCAAAACTCTTAAAGGATTTTTACTATACCTATCTTTACATTCAGAACATAAAAAATCTTTTTTATTTTTTAGATATTTTTTTATTTTTTGGACATATTCAACTCTGCATTTTTTACAGCCCACACTATTTATTAAAATTTCAAGATTTTTTAACCCCAGTTTTTTATAAACATCTAAAGCAGTGAGGATAACTTCAGCATCTGCAGCGGGAGATTTAGTACCAATGATTTCGATTCCAAATTGATTAAACTGCCGAAATCTGCCTGCCTGCGGTTTTTCGCATCTGAACATTGGACCGAGATAAAATAATTTTATTACTTTGGAAATTCTGCCCATACTATTTTCTAAATAAGCCCTAACTACCGGTGCAGTTCCTTCAGGCCGTAAAGTAAGGCTCCTCCCTTTTTTATCGGGAAAAGTAAACATTTCTTTAGTCACTATATCAGTTGATTCACCTATTCCCCGGACAAAAAGGTCAGTATACTCAAAGAACGGAGTTCTTATTTCTTTATATCCATATTTATTTAGTATCTCTTTTATCATATCTTCGATATAATACCATTTTGAAATATTCTCAGGTAAAATATCTTGTGTCCCTTTGGGAACCTTAATAAACAATATTTCCCTCCTTTCCAGGGGGTCAGGTCTTCACATTTGACATAACAATATTAAAATTAGATTATGCCAAATGTGAAGACCTGACCCCTCTTTCCTCTTTTTTAATAGCTACTATATCTGCTCCTCATGAAAGCCTTTTTATCAATCGCTTTCTTCAGGGCATCTTCCTGGCTAATTTTTCCCTCCATAAGTAAATCTTTTAATGATTGATCTAAACTTTGCATTCCATCTTTCTTGCTAATCTGTATAGTTGAAGAAATTTGATAAGCTTTCCCTTCTCTAATTAGATTTCTAATTGCCGGATTGGCAACCATTATTTCCAGGGCAGGGACTCTGCCTTTTCCGTCTAAAACAGGTAATAGAGTTTGAGCAACAACCCCCAAGAGAGAACCGGCAAGCTGCATTCTAACTTGATTTTGCTGGTGAGGAGGGAATACATCTATTATCCTTTCTATTGTTTCCGATGCACTAATAGTATGAAGGGTAGAAAATACCAAATGCCCTGTTTCGGCAGCTGTTAATGCCATAGAAATAGTTTCCAGGTCCCTCATTTCTCCTACTAATATTACATCCGGATCCTCCCTTAAAACATTGCGTAAAGCAGAGGCAAAAGATAGAGTGTGAGAACCTATCTCTCTTTGAGAGACAAGGCAATTTTTATGAGAATGAATAAACTCTATAGGATCTTCGATGGTAATTATATTATCATACCGGTTTTTATTTATAATATCTATCAAGGCTGCCAGAGTCGTTGATTTCCCGCTTCCGGTTGGCCCGGTAACCAATACTAATCCTCTATCTTTTTCGGTGAAATCTGAAAGTATTGAAGGCAATCCTAGTTCTGAAAGAGTTTTAATCTTTTCTGGAATTAAACGAAAAGCCGCACCCTCACCACGCCGATGCTTAAAGACATTTACTCTAAACCGAGATACGTTAATTAATTCGTAAGATAAATCATATTCGCCAAATTTTTCAAAATCAGCTTTCTGCTTTTCGTTTAAAATACTATATATCATTTCATGAGTAATCTCCGGAGTTAATTCGGGTAAATCCAATCGTGTTAATTTCCCGTTTATACGAAGTACCGGAGGAATTCCTACATTAAGGTGTAAATCGGAAGCATCTTTTTCCTTAGCTTCAACCAACAATTCATTTATTTGCACATCTAATCTCTCCTTTGTTTTTTAAAATTAATATTAGTTACATCTAACAAGCCGCTATTTATTTTTATGGTGAAATATTCGGTCAATTGTTTCATCAATATTTTTAAATGAAGCCAGGACAATTTTTAGCTTTCTTTTAGTGACTTCTTTAATCATTTCGATAGCTTCTTCGTCTGTAGGATCAGCCATAGCAATAACCAATTCATCATTTAACTCCATTATGGGTATCACTTTAAATTTTCTAAGAATATCTTCTGAAATATTCTTGGATAATTGAATATCAATGTTTTCAACATTTAACTGAACATAAGGGATATTTAACTGTTTTCCCAAAACCCAATTTATTTCATCTTGAGTAACTTTTCCCAGGTCAATCAATATTTCTCCGATCCTCTTTCCTTTACTTTTTTGAATCTTTAATCCTTCCTCTAATTGTTCAGGAGTAATAATTTTATAGTGTATTAATATTTCTCCTAATTTTTGAGGGTGCTTTTTTCCTTTTTGCTCTTCTTTCATATTGATATTCCTCCCTTAAATATGGTATCCAGGGGTCAGGTCTCAACATTTGACATAACTTACTCCCGAATTATACAGTCAATAAGTTATGTCAAATGTTGAGACCTGACCCCCTTTTCACTTTTCTAAATCGATAAATTTCACTTTAATTTATTAATCTATTCTATTACTAAAAAATCCCTGATAATACTTTTATTAAGTATCATCAGGGACGAGAATTGCTCGCGGTGCCACCCTGTTTGAATGGTAATTAATCCATTCCGCTTAATAGCCAATTAACGTAGGCTATCCGATTAAGTTTACTATAATTTTTCAACTTAATTTATTCTTTAGGGGTCTTTCGATTATCTTCTCTTTTAGTCCCCTGGGAAAAGATAACCTACTCTCCTATTTTCTATTTTTAAAAATATTATATTTTAAAATTAAAGTAATTTTATATAATTTTAGGTAAAAAGTCAAATCCGTATTTCGTATCTCGTGAATCGTATCTCGTTGAGATAATAAAAAGCAAAAATTAGGAAACAGAACAATATCGTATCTCGTCTTTATCATATAGTGCATAGAATAACAAAATCATAAAGTTTATACTAATGTCGATAACTTCCCCGGGTTTCCATAAATACTTTTTTGTCTATTGCCTTTTTAATGGCCTCTTCTCGGCTAATCACACCTTCTATTAATAATTTTTTTAAAGATTGGTCCAAACTTATCATACCATCTTTCCTGCCCATTTGAATAAGTGCAGGCATTTGGTGAATTTTCTCTTCTCTTATAATATTTCTAATTGCCGGTGTAGCAATCATCAATTCAAGAGCCGGAACTCTTCCCTCTTCGTCTATGGTAGGTAATAAGGTTTGTGCAACAATACCTAAAAGAGATTCGGCAACTTGCATTCTTATTTGATTCTGTTGATGCGGAGGAAATACGTTTATTATTCTTTCTACGGTTTCGGCTGCGCTATTAGTATGAAGAGTGGAAAACACTAAATGTCCGGTTTCAGCTGCAGTTACCGCCATAGAGATGGTTTCAAGGTCTCTCATTTCTCCAACTAATATCACATCAGGGTCTTCTCTTAAGGCACTTCGCAAAGCATAAGCAAAAGAAACTGTATGAATTCCAACTTCTCTCTGGTCTATAACGCAATTTTTATGATTGTGGACAAATTCGATAGGGTCTTCAATGGTTATAATATGTTCATATCTTTCTTTGTTTATAATGTCAATCAAAGAAGCTATGGTGGTTGTTTTTCCGCTTCCGGTAGGTCCGGTAACCAACACGAAACCTTTTGATTTTTTAGTAAAAATAGATAATTCTTCCGGTAAACCTAATTGTGCAAGAGATTTTATTTTTTCAGGTATTAGCCTAAAGGCAGCTGCCTCACCTCGTCGAGTTTTAAAAATATTAGTTCTAAATCTTGTCATATCTTCTAATTCAAAAGAAAAGTCTAATTCATGAATTTTTTCATATTTTTCTTTTTGTTTAGCATTAACTATGTTATAAATCATTTCATGAACATCTCGCAATTTGAGCTCAGGTAAATCTAATTTTCTTAATTTACCGTTTATACGTAGAACCGGAGGAACTCCAACACTGATATGCAAATCAGAAGCATCTCTTTCTTTGGTGAGAGCCAATAATTCTCTTATATTCATATAGCCAAATCCTTCCTCTCTTATATTGCTAAAATTAGAAAAGATTTACTTAAATATGCTTTTCATTTTATCAGAGATAAGCATGATATGCAAAGGAAAGAACTAATTTACCAATTCTCCGATTCACCAATTCGTCAACTATTCAAATACATAGAGTCGAGTAGATGAGTATCTCTCAACCTTAGAAACAACTTTGTATTCCCTGTTATCTTCCCGTTTCCTTAATGGAAGTGTCACAATATTAGTTCCCTAGCTGATTGATAGAACACCCC
>DMCY01000107.1 GCA_003451675.1 Candidatus Atribacteria bacterium | reverse complement strand
TTTTGATTAAATTCTAAAATGGGGTGCTCTTTTATCCGCATACCTTCCTCCGTATTAAAATATTTATTTTTATTACTTTAACATAAAGATGGCAGCCATACGACCAGTATTTCCCTTATCCCTTCGGTAGGAAAAGAAAAGTTCAGAGTGATCTGCCGTACAAATTTCATTAACAAAAATATTCTTTTCCGGTACCCCGGCTTTAATCAGTTGCCAATAGTTTGCTTTTTTCAAATCAAGACTCCGTCCACTTCTATTTTGCTTAGAAGTTGCTTCGCTATTAATTTTGTCTTTATTCAGCCAATAACTATCAATTTTATTTGGCTCTTTAATACTATAACAGCAGGGACCAATAGAAGGAAAAATGGCAGCCAGGCAGAAGCGAGGATTCGTCTCAAAGATTTTTTTCATCTTAGTTAAAGTCTTTAGAGTTAATTCCAATTCTGTCCCTCTTCTTCCACTATGAATTAAGGCAACAGCTTTTTTGATTGGGTCTAAAATAAAAATAGGCACACAATCAGCATAACACATCAAAAGTGGTATGCCTGGTGTATCCGTTATCAAGGCATCAGTTTCCGCAATCCCGTTAGAATATTTAAAAGCTCCTTTGCCTTTATCTTCTTTTCTTACAAGAGCTATTTTATCTTTATGGACTTGTTGTGCTGATACAGTATTTCGATAATCAATGTTCAAAACATCCAAAATTATTTTTCTGTTTTCTGCTACATAACTTTCTTTATCGTTTACATTATAGGCCAAATTAAGATTGTTAAAAGGAGACTCGCTTACTCCGCCAAATCTTATGGTAAAAGCATTTATTACTAAGTTAGTGCTATCCAATTCTCTACAGCTAAAATATTTTATTTGTCCAAGTTCTTCTAATTTAAAATCTTGGTTCATGCTACCTCTTCTTTTTGGAAATATTTTTTAATGCTTATACAGTATTAAAATAAAAAAGGGTAAGATACTCCAACGGAATTTCTTACCCTGTCTTTCTACCTGAGAGATTTTTCCAAAAAACGGAAATTACCCCTTCGGTGTTTATTAAAAAACTTTCCAGAGTTCTGTCCGGCAATGGTCCTTTTGCCTGAGAGTTTAAATGTATCATACATCTTGCCCCTTTGGCTTTTTTTCTGTAATAGAAAAACCCTCTCCCATTATTTTCATCCAGAATAAAGATCTATTTAATTGTACTAATTTTGATTCAAAATAGTTTTATATAATATAACATATTTAGATAACAATAAAACACTTTTACATATATACGACATCAATTTAAAAAAATCCTTCTTTTTCTTTAAAATAATTGTACTTTTTTTCACAAACGACTAAATACGTATCTCGTATCTCGTTAATCGTATCTAGTTTAGGATTAGTTACCTGGTCAATCGTTATCCTCATCTCCAACAACAATTGGGAACATACTTTTTGGCTTTTTCCGATAATTCCTGAATCTTCTCGTCAGAATAAGGCTTTATCTTTTGAAAAGAAGGATCGAGGGTCTTCTCTAAAGGAGAAAAATTCTGTAAGACATATTTTTTTGCCCCCGTAATATACCTGGCAATTTTCATAATGGTCTCCTCGGAATGCAATAAGGGTACGACAGTAGTGCGGAATTCATAATCAATTTTTGAGTTTATTATTAATTCGATACTGTCTTTTACCTTCTCTAAAACTATTTTATCTTTGATGCCCGCTGCTTTAGAATAATTATCAAAATCTAATGATGATTTAATATCCATAGCAATATAATCTACTAAGCCAAAATCTAGGAGATTTTTTAATAATTTTGGATTAGTACCATTAGTATCCAGTTTTATCAAAAAACCTTTATCCTTTATTTCTTTAAAATATGCAGGTAAATCGGGGTATAGAGTGGGCTCTCCTCCGCTCATACATATACCATCGATAAAATCTTTTCTCTCTAAGAGATAACTGTCTATTTCTTTTTGAGAAATGTTTTTAAAATTATCCGAATGTAATATTAAATCACAGTTATAACAGAAGGGGCACCTAAAATTACACGAGGGAAGATACAAAGTAGAAACAATTTTTCCCTCCCAATCAATCAGAGAGGTTTCAATCATTTGCTTTATGGTAATATTCAAATTGCTGCTTCCTTTCTAATCTCCTCTAAGCGAGGGGTCTTCCCTCTCCATATTTTGATCTCATTATCATTATTATCTAAGACTACTATAGAAGGAGTGGATGCAATATCATAATAACTTGCTTCCGCCAGACCATCAACTGTATCTACATCAAAATATTGAACCTCCGCCTCTTTTTCCAATTGTTTTCCTGTATTTTTAGCTTCCGGACAATGAGGACAATTTTTTTGCCAGAATATTTTTATTTTCATAGTAATTTACTCTCTTCTAATTTATTATATAGGAATTTCCTTTTCCTGTAGGGACCTATCTCGTATCTCGTGAATCGTATCTCGCATAAAATACAGTAATGAGTAGTAAGATAATGTTTATGAATTTTTAAAAACAGTTCACTTATCACATGTTACGCATTACACAATTTGCTGGTAAACTGGTTAACTAAAGCGACTAGTAGACCGGAAGACCTGAAGATTTTATAGGTTTTAAGTTTTGAATTATGTTTTTTCGCTTTTAGCTTTAACTTTTTAGTTTAACAAAGATAGGTCAGAATTAATAGACAGGCGAGACGCTTGTCCTACTTTAGGCACGATATATCGCTGTATCTACTCCTAAATTTTGATTTTCTTAACGCGATACTCGATACGAATTACTATTCACTAACAACTAATTTATAATTTCCAGAATGTCGGTCTTTTAGTTCACCGATCTTATTTTTATTCCAGTTGGTTATTTTGCTATAATATCCCACTATCCTGGTTACTCCATATACATCTTCACTTCCACAACCAATACAATTCTCCTGCAATCCTCTGCTAACTTCACTGCAGGTATTGCATATGGTAAACTCAGGCGAAATAGTAAGTTGAGAACACTGAGTATGTTCCCAAACTTTTTTAACTAAATTATAGATACTCTCTGGTGAAGGTCGACTTTCCCCTACAAAGGCATGAATTATCGCCCCACTCTTTATTAAAGGATGGAACTTACTCTGCTTAATAATTCGAGTAATCAAATCTACTGGTGCTGAAGCAGCAAAATGGATACTATTGGTATAATAACTTTCGTCTACATTGGAATTTCTCTTTATAACTTTTTTGCTATCTGGAAATTCCTGTAAATCGATTTTAGCTAACCTGCCCGCTGCGCTTTCAGCGGGAGATTCCTCTAAGGATAATTTTAAATTAAACTTCTCACTATACTCTCTACATTTTAAACTCATAAAAGATACAATTTTTAATCCTAATTTAAAAACGTCCTCGCTTTCATGCAGTTGTTTACCGGTAATATGCTGGACTGCCTCGTTTAAACCGATTAATCCTATTAGATATGTGCCTTCGTCTAAATCTACATAAGGGTTGCCATCCTTAGCTGTTTTACCAATCTGCCACAAAGGTCCGCTTGGTTTTTTCATCATCATTTTCAAAAAATTTTTCTTCTGTAAATGAGCTTGAACCGCCAAACATAAAGCCTGATCAATTTTCTCTAAAAATAATTCTATGCTATCTGCATTTTTAGTATCAAGGAAGGATCCGAAAATCTTATTATTGGGGAAGGCTTTATAGGCGCATTGAGGCAGATTGATAGTAACATTCTGTATTCCGGCAAATCTTAACTTTTCCGGATGCAGTATCATTTCCTGATCAGTTATCTCTGTTTTTAATCGACAGCAGGCAGCCAAGCTTATATCATCCCTATCAAAAATAAAATAAGGTGAACCGTTCTCGGAAGCTATTTCACAGGCATATTTTAATAATTCTTTTTGTTCAGGGTCCTCGAAACATTTGCTATCAATGTGCAGATCCATTTTAGGGAAAGCAAAAACTTTTCCGTGGCAATCTCCTTCTCTCCAAACCTCCATCAAAGCCTTTAAAAATAATTGTGATTCTTTCTCGTATTCTCCGTAATTTTTTCCGGTATATTTCCCTCCCGGTCCAATTGCCGGTATATTTCTAAGGTAGTGTGGGATACCAAGGTGAACATTGAAATCCAGGAAAAGACTTTGCCCTCCTCTTGAAAAGGCGTTTTGCGAACCGCTAAATATTAAATATTGCGCTTCTTGCTTTATTTCTTTAAAGGATGAATTTACCAAAAAGGGGGCATACATAATATTTAAATAACCAATGCCTAAAGCACCTGCATAATAGGCCTGCATAGAAGCCAAAAAAGTATTTAGATGTCCGGTTAAGGTTCTGGTATGCCTGGCCGGGGCGGAAGAGGTATCTAAATTTTCTAATTCAAGACCATATTTTTTTAAAAATTCGAGAGAATGACCGGAACAATAAATTCTCGGGTAGCCTAAATCATGAATATGAATCCAGCCTTTCAAATGGGCATTAGATACTTCTTTAGAAAAAACTTCCTGCAGCATATATTGTTTGATAGTATTTTCGGCAATAGTCAAATTTATAGCTTCCGGATTATTATTCCCAATATTGCTATTTTCTTTACTCTTAGACAAAAATAATTGTTTTAAATCAAAGGTAGGCATTCCGATAATCTTTTGCTTTCTCCACTTATGTTCATATCCTCTGGCAAACAGCTCATTGTCAACCAATTCTCTGATCAAAGAAGTGGAAATCTCGCTCAAGCCTAAATCAAATAACTTTTTTTCTACTGCCTTAGCTATCTTTGTAGAAACATTTAAAGACAGCTCCGCTTCTTTAACTAAAGCTTGAACAATTTTTTTTCTGTCCCAGGGAAAAATGTTCTCAGAGATTGGAGTGGAAACCAACAGAGAAAGATCAGTTGTGCTTTCATGGTTTTCTACCTTTTTTCTAACTTTTAAGCTCTCTCTAATTCTACTCCTTTTATCCCGATATAAAATATAGGCCTTAGCAACCTTTACCATGCCCTCTCTAATTAAGACCTCTTCTACTACATCCTGAACTTCTTCTACTTGCGGAACTCTATCCTTGAATCTTTTTTCTAATTTTATAATTACCTGATCGGTTACTTTTTCTGATATAGTTTTATTTTTTTCTCCTGCTACTAACATAGCAGCAAAAATAGCTTCGGTTATCTTCTTTTTATCAAATTCTACTAATTGGCCTTCTCTCTTTTTGATGGTCTGTATCATTTTGAAACCTCATTATAAAATATAATTATTAAATTAGTCGTTAGTTTATCGTATTGCATATCGAACATCGCGTTAAGAAAATCAGAATTCAGGTGTGGAAACGCGATATATCGTGCACAGAATACAAGAAGCGTTACTCACTTTCACGAGGACAGGCCCGCTTGTATATTGATTGTTAGTATAAATGCAAGATGCAATTTTATTCAGTTACTTGGTTACTCAGTTACCCGGTTTACCAATTGGCCAGTTAATTCTAGTCGTTAATTTCAAATACAAGTTCTCAGTTGTCAGACGAAAAGTTAGTTGATACAGTTAACCAGCCTGATATTAATTCTTCAACCGGGTAACCGGTAAACTGGTTAACTGGCTAACCATCTTTACGAGATACGTTTCACGAGATACGAATTAGGCTTCTACGGGAAAAGGGAATTCCTATACAATTAAATAATCTATTCTATTTACTAATCTTCCTTATTTCTTTTACAAAGCTACTTAGATCTTTAAATTGCCTGTATACTGAGGCAAATCTTACGTAAGCTACTTCATCTAAATCTCGTAATCTGGAAATAACCAATTCTCCAATTAGATTACTCTTAATTTCATTCACTCCTTCACTTTTTATGGTCTCTTCTATGTTGTTTACTAAATTATTTATAGTCTCTATACTAATTGGTCTTTTTTCACAGGCTTTAATAATGCCATTGGTAATCTTTTCCCGAGAAAAAGGTTCTCTCCGACCATCTTTTTTTATTACCATCAGAGGAATTAAATCAATTCTTTCGTAAGTAGTGAATCTTTTATTGCATTTTTTACAAATTCTTCTTCTTCTAATTACTAATTCATTTTCTATGTGCCTGGATTCAATTACCCCAGTATCGTAATAACCACAATAAGGACATTTCATATTATACCCCTAAATGTAGAACTATATTTATAGTATTACACCATATATAGGAAATGTCAATATAGAATTAGTATAGAATTAGTAATATTTCTAAAAAAAAAGAATTTCTTATGCTTAGTTAGCTGGCTGGTTAAATTCGTATCTGGTAAATAAAAAAAGGGCAGAATTCAGAAGTCAGAATAAGAAAGCATACAATATCTCGTGAAGATGGTTAGCCGGATAACTAAATAAACGCGCACCTTGCATTTTGTATCTTGCAACTTATATTTTATACTAACGACTAAATTGCTATGCGCTATCTTTTTACTTTTTCTCCCTTAGAAAAGTAGGTATATCTAAATCATTATAACTTATCTCATCTTTATCGAAATCAATCTCCTCAAGCTTGGGTTCTTCTTTTATCTTCTCTAAGGTTTCAAATCCTGTAGCTATCACTGTTACCTTTACTTCATCATTTAACCCTTTATTGATTACCGCTCCAAAAATAATATTTGCTTCCGGATTAGCTGCCTTAGAAATTATTTCAGCAGCTTTATTAACTTCATGCAAAGTTAAACTTGAACTCCCACTGATATTAAACAACAACCCTTTAGCTCCGTCAATTTTTGTCTCTAAAATTGGACTGTTTATGGCTCTTTGAGCTGCCTCTATGGCCCTATTTTCACCGCTGGCTCTTCCCAATCCCATTATAGCTGTACCGGCATTTTCTATAATCATTTTTACATCAGCAAAATCTACGTTTATTAAACCTGGCTCGACTACAATTTCGGTAATTCCCTGAATACCATGCAGTAGAACCTCATCTGCAATTTTGAAAGCATCCAACATAGAAGTATTTTCCTCAACAATCTGAAGCAATCTATCGTTAGGTATTACAATTAAAGTATCTACACATTCTTTTAATAATTTTATTCCTTCCTCAGCCTGCCTCATCCTTTTATGACCCTCAAAAGAAAAAGGCTTGGTTACTACTCCAACTGTTAAGGCACCTAAGTCTTTAGATATCCGAGCAACGATAGGAGCACCACCGGTTCCTGTTCCTCCTCCCATTCCAGCGGTGATAAATACCATATCTGATCCTTTTAAAGCTTTAGCAATCCTGTCTTTGTCTTCTTCCGCCGCTTTACGGCCAATTTCAGGATTCGATCCACTACCTAAGCCCTTAGTTATCCTACTACCGATTTGAATTTTTTGTTCTGCGTTAGAAAAGGCTAACACTTGAGCATCAGTATTAGCGGAAATATAATTAACCCCCTGTAATTTCGCATCAATCATTCGATTAACAGCATTCCCACCTCCGCCGCCGATACCAATTACTTTTATATCGATAAACTCTCCTACTTTATTGTTAAGGTTAAACAATTTGTAACCTCCTCGCAAATAATGGAATATTAACCTATTTAAAGGCAATAAAAAAAACTAAAAAAAATCTTTCAACCAGCTGATAATCTTAGTAAAAATATTTTTTACTCCTGTTTTTCTTTTAGTCGATTGAAATGATCTTCCGATAGAATACTTTTTAGTAGCAAAACTCAACAATCCAATTGCTTCAGAATATGATGGGTCATTTATCATATCTGCTAACTCCCCTTCGTAATGGGGTCTTCCTAATCGAGAGGGTAAATTTAAGACCTTTTCTGCAACCTCTGAGATTCCAGGCAACAAAGAACTTCCTCCGGTTATAACTATTCCTCCAGGAATCATATTATAACACCCGGATTTTCTAACTTCAGTTCCTACCAAATCAAATATCTCACTTACCCGAGGCTCAATTATCTCTACCAAATACTTTTTGGATACATTATGCTTATCCTTTCCGTTAATGCTGGAAACCTCTATTGATTCCTCAGGAGAAGTATTATCTTCAACTGCACTTCCAGAACTAATTTTTATATTTTCAGCTTCTTCTATAGAAGTTCTTAAACCAACGGCTAAATCATTGGTTATCTGAATACCTCCAACCGGTAAAACTGCAGAATAAGCCAATTCACCTTCAATAAAAATTGATATTTCAGTAGTCCCCGCACCAATATCAATTAATAAAACTCCTAACTCTTTCTCAGCATTACTTAAAACTGCATTACTGGAAGCTAAGGTTCCAAAAATTATCTCCTCAATATCCAACCCCGCCCCTTCTACACATTTAATTAAATTTTGCACGGCGGTAATTGAACCGGTTATAATATGGACTTTACACTCTAATCTTGCTCCTGACATTCCCAGGGGATCTGATATTCCGCTTTGGCCATCAACTATAAATTCACGACTTAAGGTATGAATCAATTCTTTCTCAGAAGAAACTATTCCCGCTTTAGCAGCTTCTATAACCTTTTCAATGTCGTTTTCAGTAATTTCTGGGGATTCACCGGAAATAGCAATAACACCTTTACTATTTACAGATGATATATGACTTCCGGCAATAGAAACAAAAGCAGAATTAATGCGCGTTCCTGCCATACGTTCAGCGCCTTCAACAGATTCTTTTACTGATTGGATAGCTTGATCTAAATCTATAATTACTCCTTTTCTTATTCCTAAGGAGGGGGCTGTGCCTACACCAATGATTTCTATCTGGTTATCCTCGACTAATTCACCTATAACTGTACAAACTTTTCCGGAACCTATATCCAAACCAACTACAATATCATCTGTTCCCATATTCATAACCTCCCGTATGCTTTAAAATATCATACACTATTAAAAAATTAAAGTAAATAAACTAATGTCTTTTATTTTACAAACATCATTTTTTTAGTTTTATTACTAAACTGTCTTTAAAGCGAATATCTATATATTCTACTAATAATTTTTCCCTTTCAATTTTTTCCAGGGCTTCTCTTAACAAATTTTCCTTGTTAATAATCACCTCTGGCCTATTCACTCTAACTTTTAAGGTATCATCCTTATTGTAAATCATAAAATCGTCCGGGGATAATATTTCTACTCGGCAAAATTTCTTGGGCACTATCACTTCTGCTGAATTAATACTCTCTAATGCCGTCCTGAATTCAGGTTTATCTATAATTTCTCCTATTTTTATTTCATCAATTTCTAATCCTAATATCAGGGGCAGACCAAATCCTTCCTCCGGTTTATCGATTTTAGATAAAATTAATCCTTCTTTGCTGGAGGTAAAACATTCCTCTCCGATACATACAAATGCCGCTGCTTTTCTTTCTTTTATGGAAATAATAATTTTATTAGGTATTACCCGCTTTATTTCTGCCTCTTTTATCCGGGGTTCCTGTATCAAAGAATCTTTAGATTTTTTTAGATCTAACTTAAAGATATTTTCACCTAATTGTATCCCGGACTTATAAAATATTTCATCCTTACTTAGACAATCATTGCCTTTAATAATGACCTCTTCAATGTTACAAAAGTTTGAACTAAATATAAAAGTAAAAAAATTCCAGCCTAAAAAACCTATAGCCAAATAAAAAACTAATATCTTGGCGACTTTTACTGCTAAAGGTTGATGCTTTTCTCCTTCTTCCTCCTCTTCTAATCCCTTCTCTTCTTCTCTCTTGTTATTTAATCTCGTTACCACTTATATAAAGAACTCCTTTGATATTAGCGTATAGCGTACAGCGTTTAGCGTAGAGTATAACAGGAGAAATATCTACACTCTAAAATTTATGATTTTGTTTTGTAGGGGGCGGATTCATCCGCCCCGAGTTATTTGGTCAATTTCATCTGGCGGGTTCGATAAATCGAACCCCTACTTATTACTATGTTCTATCCCTATACACTATCTTCTATTTTCTTAACCAGCTAATTAACCAACCATATACTATTTTCTTCACGTAATACACGATAGAAATTTATTCTGGCTTCTGGATTCTGGCTACTGACTTCTATTTTCTTCACGCGATACGCGATACTAATTTTAAGGTTCTCCCAAAATTTCTATTTCTCGTTCTAATTTTATTCCAAAATTTCTCTTTACTCTTTTCTCTATCTCTTCAATTAAATATAGAATATCCCCTGCTGACGCACCGCCATTATTTATTATAAAGTTAGCATGTTTGGAAGAGACCTGGGCGTTTCTCCGAGATAACCCCTTCGCTCCAACCTTTTCTATCAATTCTCCGGCATAATAACCCGGTGGATTTTTAAATATGCTACCTGCGCTGAATTTATCCAAAGGCTGTCTGGTTTTTCTGATTTCAATATTTTGTTTTATTTTAGATTCAATTTCTTCTTTATTCCCCTTTTTCAGCAGCAGAGTTGCTTCTAAAATTATCACTGGCTTTCCTTTTAAATTACATTCACGGTAATTAAAATTTAAATTAAATTTGGATGTTCTTTCTATCTTATTTTCCCAGGTCAAAAAAGTTACATCTTGTACTACATCCGCCATACAATTTCCTTTAAAACTGGCATTATTAATTATGGCACCGCCTAAAGCCCCGGGAACATTACAGGTAAATTCTAATCCACTCAATTCTCTACTCAAAGCTATTTTACTCAGATATACTAATGAAGCTCCCGCACCTACTTTTACAATTTTATCAGAAAATTCTATTTTTTTAAAACCTTTATTTAAGTTAATTACTAAACCCCTTATGCCGCTATCCAAAATCAATAAGTTTGTTCCATTTCCTATAACCCAGAAAGGTATATTATGTTCTTTGGAAATAGAAACGACTTTTTTTAAATCTTCGACATTTCCAGGGCTGCAAAAAACATCAGCAGGTCCACCAATTCTTAGCGAAGTATGATTCTTTAATGGCTCATTGTATTTAACTATGCTGTCAATTCCTTGTTTTTTACACTCATTTTTTATAATATCTATATTCATTTTCAAATAAAATTAAAATTCCTTTGTTTTCTTTAATTGTTCGGCCAATTCCTGACCAACAGTCCAAATATCCCCCGCCCCCATGGTTATTATTATATCTCCGGGTTGAACAATTTCAGATAAATAACTTAAAATATCATCTTTAGAGGGCAAATATTTTATCTGTCTATGATTGGTTTTTTTAACTTCCTTAAATATGGTTTCTCCGCTAATTCCGGATATCGGTGATTCATTGGCCGAATAAATATCATTGATAATTACACAATCGGCGTCAAAAAATGCCCTACCGAACTTTTCTGCTAAAAGTTTAGTTCTACTGTAACGGTGAGGTTGAAATACGACAATTATTCTTCTGTCTTGCCAGCTGCTTCTTAAGGCGCTCAAAGTTGCTTTAATCTCGGTAGGATGATGAGCATAATCATCAAGTATTAATATTTTGTCGTCCAAATTGGCAACGATTTCCATTCTTCTATGTACCCCTTGAAAGGTTTCCAATATTTTAGTAATTTCCGTAAAATTTATTCCCAGTTCCCGGGCAACAGCAGTTGCTGCTAAAGCATTTAGAATATTATGATATCCGGCAACCTTTAAATAAAGTTCACCGATTTTTTCACCCTGCCAGTATATTTTTGATTTAGAATTTAACTTATCTAATTTTATATCTTTAGCCATTAAATCCGCTTCAGTAAATATTCCATAAGAAACATAATTTCTCCCATATTGTTTTACCAATCCCTTCACATTATCGCAATCCTTGCACAAGATGACTCGTCCACTATCAGGTACTCTGTCAATGAATTCCTTAAAATCTTTTAGAATATTTTCCATATTTTCATAATGATCTAAATGATCATCTTCTATATTGGTAACTATGGCCATTTGTGGATTCAATTCCAAAAACGAACCATCACTTTCATCAGCTTCTACAACTATATGATTTCCTTTCCCCAATTTAGCATTATTTTTAAAATTGTTTAGTTCTCCTCCCACTACTACAGTAGGATCGAAACCACTTTTTTCTAATAATAAACTTATCATAGAAGCAGTGGTGCTCTTACCGTGTGTACCGGCAACGGCTATTCCATATTTATTGTCCATAAGCCTTGCCAGCATCTCAGCCCTTTTGATCATGGTAATCTTCCTGTCTCTGGCACCCCTTATTTCCGGATTAGATTCGGGGATTGCGGATGAAATTACTACCAAATCTGCCTCCTCTACATTATTTTCATTATGACCTTTAAAAATAGTTGCTCCTTTATCAGTCAATCTTTTAGTTATCTTTGAAGTTACAATGTCAGAACCGCTGATTTTATAACCTGAATCAAGAAAAATTGAGGCTAAGCCGCTCATTCCCAATCCGCCAATTCCAATAAAATGTATATGTAATTTTTTTTCATTCATTAACTATAATTCCACTCCTATTCGTATGTCGTATATCGTATATAGTATATCGTTTTTAAAGCCACTTTTCACTTTTTCTTTTTCGATATACGATACACTTTTTATATATTTTTTAAATTTTTTTAATGTAATCAGAAATATAGTCTACTATCTTCTTAGCTGAATTTTCATTACCTAATTCTATACTCTTCTTGGCCATCATTTCTAATCGATTTTTATCTTTTAATATATCGAGTAAAACCTGGGCTAACTTCTTATCGGATAAATCCTTTTCTAAAATTAATATTGCAGCCCCTTCTCTTGAAAAAATTCTGGCGTTTAGTTCCTGGTGATTATGGGTAGCATATGGATAAGGTATTAAAATTGCCGGTAAACCATAAGCCCCGATCTCAGCTAAAGTTGTGGCTCCCGCTCGGCAGATTACTAAATCAGCCAGAGAATAGGCTTTTTCAATATCATACAGATAAGGTTCTACCGAAAATATTTTATTGTCCTCTCCCACCATTTTCATAATGTTATCATAATCATCTTGCCCGCTAATCAATAAAACTTGCCAGTTGTTTTTTATAACATCTTTTATTAAATCGACACCCTGCAGAACAGCTCTATTAATTGAAGCTGCTCCCTTGCTGCCTCCTAATACCAATATGGTTTTTTTTAAAGAATCAAGGTTAAATTTTTTATACTCTCTGTCTATATTCTGTGTAATATTCTTAAAACGTATGGGATTGCCCGTAAAAATCAATTTTGCTTTATTACCAAAATATTCTTTTGACTGATTAAAGCTTAAAAATGTTGCTCTGGTAATACGAGACAAATATTTATTGGTAATCCCGGGTATTACATTCTGCTCATGAATAAAAGTTGGAATACCCAATATCGCAGCCATTAAAACAACCGAACCGCTTACATAGCCGCCTGTTCCAATAACTATATCCGGTTTATACTTTTTTATAATATTATAAGATTGAAATAAAGAAATTGAAAAAATGACAATAGCCGTTAAATTTTCAAAACATATTTTTCGCTTAATACTCCGGGCTTTAATTTTTGCAATTTTAAAGCCCTCCCGGGGTATAAGTTTTGATTCCAGTCCCCTTTCGGTTCCTATAAATAAAATATCGTTTTTTATATCTCTATCTTTTATCTCATAAGCTAAGCTAATTCCCGGATATATATGCCCTCCTGTTCCACCACCCGAAATTATCACCTTTAGTGCCATCAATTACGCTCCCTATTCTTTTGCTTTATGCCGGGAAATATTTAATAAAATTCCCGCGCAAAACATATTTACAATCAAAGATGAACCTCCAAAACTTATAAAAGGCAAGGTAATACCGGTAGTAGGAATCATCTTAGTTACTACTCCAATATTAATGATGCTCTGAAAAACTATCATAGAAGTAATGCCCGCAGCCAATAAAGTTCCAAATTGGTCAGAGGAATCTAAAGCTATCCTAAATCCACGCCACAACAATATTGTAAAGAGAATAATTATTGCCACAGTACCTATAAACCCTAATTCCTCACCAATTATAGAGAAGATGAAGTCGGTGTGTTGGTCGGGAAGATAGAAATATTTTTGTTTACTCTCTGCCAATCCGATCCCAAAAATTCCTCCACTCCCTAAGGCCAACAGAGATTGAATTATATGAAACCCGCTATTTAGCGGGTCTTTCCAGGGATCTAAAAAGGAGAGCAATCTCGTCCTTCTATATTCTTCTCTTGATAATATTAAAATTCCTAAGGGAATTGCTGCTACTATTAGGGCATAAAGCTGAATTACCCTGGTTCCCCCGATAAATAACATAATAAAATAAATGCCCAAAATAATTAAGGAAGTACTAAAGTCAGGCTCCTTTAAAATTAATATAAACATTACTAACATAATAATTAGAGGGGGTAATACCCCTCTAATAAAGGTCTTTATATCTTTTGCTTGTTTTCTGGTTAAAGACTCTGCCATATAT
Source organism: Candidatus Atribacteria bacterium (assembly GCA_003451675.1). The sequence continues at coordinate 844 of DMCY01000107.1, read as the reverse complement.
AGGATTAAAGCAAATTTAGCAATTTCGGAAGGTTGAAAAGAAAAAAACCCTATCTTAACCCATCTTCTTGCCCCGCCGGCAGATCTCCCGATACTGGGAATATATACCATCGATAGCAATGTAATGGATAAGATTAGGATGGGCAGGGTAAATTTTTTATAATAATGATAATCGGTATATATAGTGAAAAAAAATACTATTAAAGCTATTATAGCATAAATTAAATGTCTTTTTAAAAAATAATAACTATCTCCATACCATTTATAAGCCATAATGTAACTTGAACTAAAAACCATACATACACCAATAGCCATTAGAATAATTACCGTTATAAAAAGCCATAAATCAGGTAATTTTTTTTCTATTAACATATTAAGTATAACCCCATATTTTTTAGTTAGCTGGTTAGTTAGTTAATATTAATTCACTAATTATTTAATTAACTGTCAGACAACTAACTGACTTTCTTATCAATCACCTCTCCGCTTCTTGCCTGCAAACTTACAACTTGAAACCTGAAAAGCGAAATTTATTACTCATTACTGTTTTTTTGTCTTATGATGATCAGACGAAGGATTTGCCCTTATATATTATCTATTATTAATGCACTACACGTTATTATCCTATCCGATATTTTCTCCACTAGATACTATTCACGAAATACTAGATGTTAATTTAGTTACCCAGTTAACCAGTTTAAAACGAAATCTTTAAATAATTAACCAAGTAACCAACTAACTAGCTAACTATTTTTATACGAAATACGAATTTATTCTGGCTCCTGGCTTCTGTCTTCTGGCTCCTTTCTCCTTATTCGCCCGATACTTGTACGATAATAATAACC
>DMCY01000036.1 GCA_003451675.1 Candidatus Atribacteria bacterium | reverse complement strand
CACTTTTGAAATTTAACTAACACTTTTTTTCTTAACTTTTTATGTAGTGTGTGTGGAGTAGTTTTAGAAGAGGTTTTTAAAAAAAGATTATCCTTACTGTTGGTAGTAAAAATAATTTATTAACAATTGTGTTTTTTGGTTGAAATGGCTAACTTCTCTTCCATTTCTTTCGTAATATCTCCCTTTTTGTATCGCCATAACCAATTGCCGCTAACTGTTCCCGGGAAATTCATCCTCGCTTCATTGCCAAGGCATAAAATATCCTGAAGTGGGATTATTACAAAATTTGCCTTTGACTTATAAACTGCTTCAATTAGTGTCCAGCAAACTTTTTCTTCATTCATGCCATTATTTATACCATAGTATCTTTCTAATATTTTTAATGCCCTCATATTTTTTGATTGTTTTAACCCTCTGTACCAGGCCAGCAATGTGTCATTGTCATGTGTTCCGGTGTACACCACACAGTGTTTTTCATAACCATCTGGTCTTGATTTTAAAGGAGTTTTTTTATCAAATGAAAATTGAAAAATCTTCATTCCCGGAAAGCCAAATTTTTTCTTCATCTTCTTGACTTCCGGAGTTATAAATCCTAAGTCTTCAACTATAATTGGCAGTTCTCCCAGATACTGTTTTACCGCGGAAAACAAGTCGTATCCCGGTGCTTTCACCCACTTACCCCTCTCAGCTGTCTTTTCTGAAGCATCGACCTCCCAGTAGGCTTCAAATCCCCTGAAGTGGTCTATTCTGGTAATATCTACCTGTTTAAGCAGTTTTTCAAAACGTTTTCTCCACCACAAGAAATTTTCTTCCTGCATACGTTTCCAATTATAGTGAGGATTCCCCCAGAGCTGTCCTGTTTTGCTAAAATAGTCCGGTGGAACTCCTGCTACTTTTCGGGGGTTACCTTTATCATCTAAATCAAATAATTCAGGATGTATCCATACATCACTACTATCGTGCGCTACAAAAATTGGCAAATCCCCTATAATTTTTGTACCGTTGTGATTCGCATAGTTTTTTAATTCTTCCCACTGTTTGGAAAAAATATATTGCAGGAACTCCTGGTAACGTATTTTATCTGCCAATTTGTTTTGATATTTCTCTATCGCCTGTTTCTCTCTAAAGGCAATATCTGTATCCCATTGATTCCATACTCTATTACCGAAGTGTTCTTTGAGGGCAATATAAAGACAAAAATCTGGCAGCCAATATTCATTTTCTTTTTTAAACTGCTCATAATCATCACCTTCCGCTGATTTGTCAAACCGATTAAATGCTTTTAGAAACAGTTCATTTTTAAATTTAATTACCCTGGAAAATTCAATTTTGGTTTCTGCAAAGTTTGGGACATTAGTTATTTCTTCTTGTTTTAATAAACCATCTTGAATTAATTTATCTATACTAATCAGCAAGGTGTTCCCTGCAAAAGCAGAAAAACAATTATAAGGAGACCCTCCGGATGCCGACGGATTAAGCGGCAATATTTGCCACAATTTTTGATTTGCTTTTTTTAAAAAATCTACAAAACTATATGCTTCTTTGCCGAAGTCACCGATTCCATACTCTGAAGGTAGTGAGGTAAGATGTAAAAGTAGTCCACTTGCTCTATCAAATTGCATTTTGGTTTACCATCTTTCTTGATCGTTAAGAAATTTCTTATTTTTTATATAATAATTTATAATAATCATTAATCATTCTATCTACAGAAAAAAACTTTCTGGTCGACTCTATACTTTCTTTCATCATTTCCAACCATTTTTGATGATGGTCATAATAGATAGGAATAACTTTTCCCAGTAATGTATCATAAAGAGCATTTGCATCTCTTTCATCTTGCTCTTCAACTGTTTCGGGTATATTTTCGTCTCCAATCGCCCAACCGTTAATACCATCTTTACATGCTTCTGCCCACCATCCGTCTAAAATCGAACAGTTTAGCACCCCATTCATCGCTGCTTTCATGCCGGAGGTACCACTTGCTTCGTTCGGTCTTCTCGGATTATTCAGCCAAACATCACAGCCTCTGGTAAGTATTTGTCCAATCCCCATATCGTAATTCTCCATAAAAACTACGCTATCAGGATATTTTTTTGACATCTCGACTAAGTTTAACACGATTTTTTTACCCGTTGTATCTGCCGGATGTGCCTTGCCCGAAAAAATAATTTGAACTTTCCCCTCTTTTAAATATTTTTTTAGTTGTTTTCCCTCTTTAAATATTAAGTCACTTCTTTTATAGGAAGCAGCCCGCCTTGAAAATCCAATTAATAATGTATTAAGACTCAATTTAATTCCACATCGCTTCTCTACAAAATTGATTAGTTCTTTCTTTATTTCCATGTGATTATTCCACATTTCATCCAGGTTTAAAAACTTCTTTCTCATTCTTTCATCAACCCATGTTCCCACATGAATTGCATTGGTTATTCCAATAATTTTTGGTCTATCTTCTATTTTTGCCCACATTTTGTTTGCCGTCTCAGTATGTAATTTAGATACCGCATTTGATATTTTGGATAATCTCAGTGCTGCTACGGTCATATTAAATGGTATCCCACCAATACGACTCATTTGTTCTACTGAGAAGCCTAAATTCGCCCCCATATATACAAGCGCCTCTATACTATGCTTTTCATTCCCTGCTTTGACCGGAGTATGGGTAGTAAAAACTACTTCTTTACGGCTTGATTTCCAGGCTTCATCAAATGACATACCAGCGTTTATTTTTTCCTTCATCAGCTCTAATCCGGCTAAAACAGCATGCCCTTCATTAAAATGATACATATCTACCGGGATCTTAAGGGCTCTTAAAGCTCTAACGCCGCCAATACCCAACACCATTTCCTGGGCTATTCTCTCTTCCGCGCCTCCGCCATATAATCTTCCGGTAATCCAGCGATTACTATTTTCTTCTATATCAGTATCTAATAAATATAAATCCGCATTTCCAAAACAGTCAACCTTCCAAACTTTACAATAGACATCATTTTGCCTAATTTTTACTCTTACTTTTATTCCGGTATCTTTTAAAAAATCATAATCATAATCTCGGAAGCAGTCATATAGATTTCCTTCTTCATTTATTCGCTGTTCAACATATCCCTGCTTCCACTTTATTCCTATTCCAACCACTGGCAGATTATTGTCTTTTGCAGCTTTTAAATAATCACCAGCTAAAATTCCCAGCCCCCCTGAATATATTTTAAAGCTATTATTTAATCCGTACTCCATACAAAAAAAGGCAACTTTGAGTAATTGTTTTTTCATTTATTTTTTCTCCTTATGCAACCAGAAAAATATTATCCCTTCACTGACCCTAAGGTCAGACCGGAAATAAGCCACTTAGAGGAATAAAGAAAGAGAGCCATAACCGGAATGGCCACTAAAATAGAGGCAGCAGTAAAAGAACCCCACTCCACTCTGAATTGACCAGCTAAAGTCCAGATCCCTAAGGGCCAGGTAAACATATTCTCTCTCTGTAACATAATACGCGCCATAATCCAATCATTCCAGGCATTCATAAAATTAAATAAGAAGACGATAGCTAAGGCCGGAGTAGAAAGGGGCAGGATGATACGAAAAAATGTCCCCATTTGCGAGGCACCATCTATCTTTGCCGCCTCCTCTAACTCTCGGGGTATTGTGTCATAATATCCTTTTAAAATCCAGATACTAAAAGGTATTGAACTAACCGAATAAGCCAGAGCTAATCCTCGATAGGAGTTAATAAGTTGAAACTTTACAGCTAAGATATATATAGGAACGACCAGCATAGCAGCTGGAATCATCTGCGTAGTAAGTAGAAAAAATAAACCAGGCTTCCGACCGGGAAAATTCCAGCGGGAAAAGGCATAAGCCGAGGTAGAGGCTAAAATAAGACCAATAAAGGCAGTGGTTATAGTTATGGCCAGGCTATTCCAAAGCCACAGTAAAAAGGGTTTTTCAAAAATAATTCTGTAATAACTGTAAAATGAGGCATCCTTCGGAATAATAGCCAGAGAGGTAGAAAGTAAACGGTCACCAGAACGAAGTGATACACTAAAGATCCGCAATACCGGATAAACCGCAATAGCACAAGCAACTATCAAAGTCAAGTGGATAATTAACCTTTTAAACGGACTATCCCCACGGCTTGGTGATTTAAAAAACCGAGAAATATTACTTTGTTTAGTTTTATTTTTCATTTTCATTCATATGCTCCTTTCAATCCATGGGTTATTCGGATATAAACTAAAGCTATAATAAAAAGGACAATAAAGTTTACCATAGCAAAGGCTGCAGAAAACCCATAACGGTGATATTCAAAGGCTGCTCTAAATAAAGCGGTAACTAAAATATCGGTAGTTTCCAGCTCATTAGCGTTAATCATATATGGAACATTAAAATTATTAAAAGTCCAGATGATGCCTAAAACAACTGCCGGGGTAAGTACAGGTTTTAGTAAAGGTAAGGTAATATTACGAAACTGCTGCCACCGGGAAGCACCATCAATCTCAGCAGCATCATAGAACTCTAAAGGAATGCTTTGTAATCCTCCCAGGATAATAATCATCATAAAAGGAATACCCAACCAGATGTTGGTAATGCAGGCTGCAGCAAAATTCCAGAAGGGGCTGACCATCCATTGAATTGGCTGCATCCCTATACTTTTTAACATTACATTTACAAAACCATATTCATAATGAAATTCACCCTTCCAGGCTAATACGGCAATAATCTGAGGAACTGCCCAGGGGAAAACTAATAAAGTACGATAAATCCCTCGCCCCCGCATCTGGCGATTGAGAAGTATAGCTAATCCCATGCCTCCCGCCAGATGAAAAACCAGATTAACAGCTGTCCATAGGAGAGTACGGAAAAGTAAAGGGAAAAATTTTACCTGTTTTAATACCGGTTCGGAAAAAATTAATGCAAAATTCTTCAATCCCTGAGCCCAGCTTAAAGTATAACTCCGAAAATGTCGCAGGCTCATATTGGTAAAAGCTAATCGCACTTCATAGCTAATGGGATAAATAATCAATATAGTTATACCAAAGATTGCTGCTATCATTAACATATAGGGTAAAGTATATTTACTCTTAAAAATTTTACCTAATACCAGATAAACCAGGATCTCAAGAATTATAATGCCTAAAATTATATAAATCACCATACTCCCTAACTCTTTTATGGTGTTTACAACAACTCCGGCGGTTAAAGCTTCCATTCTATCCTCCCTTGCCTTATTAAGACTGTTTCACTTAGAAATAAAGACGAGGGACGAAAAAAAACGTCCCTCGTCTTTATTTTTACCTGAATTTATTCTAAGCTCTTTATGCAAGCATCCGCACTTTTTTGCATATCTTTAGCAGCATCTTCAGGAGACTTAGTATTAGCTAATACTGCTAACATTTCAGGTTTCATAGAGTCCCAATTGCAACGCATCTCTAATACTGTAGGCATCGGTGTACCTACAACCATCTGGTCAGCCGAACCCTTAAGAATAATATTTTCGGTGATCAACGGATCTTCCAATGCTTCTTTTACAGCCGGTAAACGAGTCAACAATTTGACCATCTCTAACTGTTTTTCTTTAGAGGAAACAAAGGTTATAAAATCTTGGGCTGCTTTCAGTTTATCTCCGGAAATACCCTTAGTTAACATAAAATATACTCCGCTGGTATAAGGTTTAGGCCACTCACCGGTAGCAGAAACTTTAGGGATACGAGCTACCCCTAAATCATCACCTAATACACTAACATAACCACTTATTGACCAGTCACCATTAATAAGCATAGCAGCTTTTCCCTCTTTAAAGAGAGTATCAGCTGCATCATAATCACATTCCGGTGGCACAATCTTGGCATCAAACTTCATGTCATGTAAAAACTTTAAGGTAGCTATCATCTCCGGAGTATTAAGGGTAGGAGTAACTCCGTCTTCGGCAAAAACTTTTCCCTTAAAACCACCTAACCAGGGGACCAACCAGAAAGGTTCGGTCTGGTTCCACACCAGGGCATAATTCCCACCGGTGGTCAGCTTTTTGCCCACAGTAAATAATTCATCTGTATCTTTGGGAGCTTCTGCGATAAGCTTCTTATTGTAAAGGAGCATTAATTGGTTACCGTTGGAAATGGGAATACCCCAGTATTTTCCTTCTAACTTCACCGCATCCATAGCTGAGTCTACATATTTATTTAAGTCAAATAGGTTATCGACTGGTTCAATGATATCTGCAGCTACAAAGGGACCGGCATGGTCACTTACGGTCCACAAAATATCCGGGGCAGCATTAGCTAGACTAGCAGTCAGAAAGTCTTCTCTTAAAACTTCTACATTAGTCTTTTTAACTAACTCAATCGTAATGTTTGGATTAGCTTTCATAAATTCTTCAATTAAGGATTTGTTCCAATCTAAGGGTTCTTCACCTTCTTTAGTCCAAAGGATCAGATTCACTTTAGCGCTGGCTATAGTAACTATACCCACCAACATTACTAACACTAATAAAACTGTTAAAAATTTTTTCATTATACTTTCCTCCTTTAAATTTAAAAATATTCAATGAAACATACAATTAATTATTCTCTGAACTTTCTTTCTACCACCTCCTTCTCTCTTTTCAAAATCTCTATTTTCTTGTATGTGTTTGCCTTGTTGATATTTTATCAATTATCTATTTTGCCAATAAATTTGAATTATAGATGTTCAAAAATTCTTACCTGGAGTGAAGGTACATATATGCTACCCTGTAATATTTCTCCCTCCGTTACAGACCGCCAATTTCCGGAAGGCAATTCAAATTTTACTGTTTCAGTTCCATTGTTAGCTACAACTATCACCTCACCACTACCCTGCTCACCTCTAAAGAAGGAAAGTAAGTTACCGGTTCCATAATAATCGCGAATTACACTACTAGTAAGTGCGGGTATTTCTTGGCGCAGTTGAGCCAGTTTTTTATAATGAGATACAAGATTTTCATCTAAAGTATTCCATTGAATCGGATAACGTTGGGCATCAAAAAATTCTTTTTCGCCCAAGATACCTCGCTCATCGCCCTGGAAGATTACCGGTGCTCCCGGCAGGGTGTAAAGCAGAGTTGAGAGTAGTTTTAATTTTTCTACTGCTTCCGGTTTGGGCGAATCGCCAAAATTACCTCCCCCTAAATCAGTAAGGATACGCCCAGTATCATGAGAACTGACCAGATTAAAGCCCATACCAGTAACATTCTCTCCATAAGAACCAAAATAACGACTCAAATTAGCCAGAGTGCCTTCTCCGTCAATACTCCCTTTGGCAAAATTAAGTAAGATATCCCGCCCTAAAGCATAATTCATCAAAGAATCGAACTGATCTCCTTTCACCCAGGATGAATCAAGTTGCCAAATCTCAGCAATAAGATAAGCATCTTCTTTTTCCATTTTGGCAATCTGTCGCATCTCCTTAAAGAAAGCCTGTGCCTCGACTAATTCATTAGGTACATCCACCCGCCAGCCATCTGCTCCAAAGTTTAACCAATGGTTTACTACCTTAAAAAGGTATTTCTTCACCTCGGAATTACCGGTATTTAATTTTGGCAGACTCCCTACTCCCCACCAGGCTTCATAAGCAGTTGGGTCACCTGGAGTAAAGGGCCATTGATGAATAAAATACCAATCCCAATAGGGACTATCCTTCCCTTTCTTTACCACATCCTGAAAAGCCCAAAAACCTAAACCGGTATGATTGGGAACAAAATCTAAAATTACCCGCATTCCTCTTTTATGTGCTTCATTTAAGAGTTCCTGTAAATTCTCCTCGCTACCAAATTTTGGACTTACTTTCATATAATTATGAGTGTCATATCCGTGGGTACTACCTGAATCAAAGATGGGATTTAAATATAATGCGGTAACTCCTAATCCTTTTAAATAATCAAGTTTCTCAATAATCCCAACCAGGTCTCCACCAAAATATTGATGACAGCAATGTTGAGTGGAAATAGGGTCATTCCATTTAGCTAAAGAAGGACCTTCTTTAGCCCACAGCTTATTTTGAGACCATTGTTCATTAAAGTGGAATTCATCACTCATAAGAGCAAGTGAATCATTTTTAGGATTGCCATTATAAAAACGGTCAGGGAAAATTTGATAGATTATACCTTTGCTTACCCATTTAATTTGAGGAAAACGGTCAATACCATCAAAAAAGAAAAATTGTGAAGGGTCTTCCGGTAGAGAAAATTCGGTGCCTTCAATAGTATATCCTACAAAATGGTATTTCAGGGAATCTGGAAATCCCAGTGATAGGCGAAAAACTTCTCCGTATTCCCATTGTAGTTGTCTTTCCATAGGCCATTTACCTTCATCGGTAACCAAAAACACTTTAGCAACCTTATGAGGTGAAGTTTTTAACCTTATTACCAAACGTTCATCAGCAATACATAAATAAGCCGGGTCATCAGGATTATGTACGAGAACTACTCCTTCTGTGGTTTCTTCTTTAATTCTACATATTGCATTCTGACCACCAAAACCATCGTTAATGTACCCTACGGCGTTCGGATCTACCGGGCCTCCATCACGGGCAGTCGACATATCTTGAGGCCACTTCCCATTAATATAAAATTTATACTGATACTCTCCCGGTTCTAAATCTACAGTAATATTCCAGGTTCCATCATGTTGTTTCTCCATAGGCCATTCACCCCAGCTATTAAAAGAACCACGCAAACTTACTGAGGATACTTCCTCGTTTTCAAGAGGGACATAGGTAAAAGTGAACTCCGCTGCAAAAACTAAGCCATTTATTGAAAAAATTATTGGAAGACACAATATGCATCCTATAACAAATTTCCCCATCTTTTTTGTTCCTCTTTATTTTTGGGATAATCATTATCCCTATTTAAATTTTTCCTCCTGAGGATCCTCTTATTATCAACCGGGTGAGCAGCTCTACCTTTAGTGGTTCTTTTTCCTTCCCCTCTATTAGTTGAACTAATAAATTTATAGCGGTAATTCCCATTTCATAGATAGGTTGTCGAACTGTAGTAAGGGGTGGTTCTATATGTGAAGCTAACTGAATATCATCAAAACCAATAACGGCGATATCTTCCGGAATCCTTAAACCCTTTTCCCTTATTGCTTTCATTGCCCCGATTGCATCTAAATCATTAGCCGCAAAGACTGCAGTGGGAATTGATGAAGACTCTAAAAGTTTGCGCATCGCTTCATAACCGCTTTCCTCAGTGTTAATACTCTCCATAGTTAACTCTTTACCATACTCAAGATTATGTTCTTTTAACACCTGAAGGTAACCTTCGAATCTTTCTTGATTAAAAACGAATTCAAATGAACCACCAAGATAGCCAATTCTCTTATGTCCCAGGTTGACCAAATAAGATACTGCCTGGTAAGCTCCCCCTTTATTATCAGCATCAACATAATTTGCTTCCCTAAAATCTACTTTTCCTGTAAGTATATAAGGAAAGTTGTTCTTGTTTAATTGGATAACTTCTTTATCTTTTCTGTTTACTCCCACAAGCAAGAGTCCATCGACACGTCGGTCATGGAATAATTGAGAGTAGTTGAATTGATGTTCGTTTATAAACAATAAAAGATCGTAGCCTTCAATTTTAGCTTGATGAGTAAACCCGCAGAGAATCTCTGTGTAAAAAGGATTACCAAAGGTTTTATCTTGAGGTGAGGGAATAATCAGACCGATTGTTTCGGCTTTATTGGTAGTAAGCCTTCTAGCCATGGCACTGGGATAATAACCCGATTCTTTGATAGCCTTCATTACTCTCTCTCGAGTTTTTTCGGTAACTTTGGGGCTATCATTCAGGACTCTCGATACGGTTGCTTTGGAAACTTCTGCTAATTGGGCTATATGTTCGATGGTCATTCTCATTTTTTTACCTCGATAATGTAGATAATGTAAGCGGTTACATTTAGTATTAAAATAATACCCTATTTTTAAAAATATGTCAAATCTTTCCCCGACTTGTCATTTAAGAATCAAAACCGGACTGTTTTTTA
>DMCY01000006.1 GCA_003451675.1 Candidatus Atribacteria bacterium | reverse complement strand
GGCCTTTATGAGCTCCCTGTCTATCTGGTCTTTCTCTTCTTTTAGGATCTTTTTTCCTTGCCTTATTGTTTGTTGTCTTACGCTTTCAAAACTAGGACTGTCCCCATAAAATTCTCGGATAAGTCCCTCGGCCTTACGATAACTGCCACTTACAAAGGCCATAAGACCTTCTATCTTCTGATAGGACTTGCTTGCCCGTTGATTCTTTTCTAAACCTAATTTTTCGTCCAAAAGATAGTGGTATTTACCCTCTCTGTCCTGGTACAATCTCTTGGAGAAGGTGATATCTCCCAAGAGGGTAGTCATATACCTTAATCTTTTACCTTGATTGGATAATATCCCTCTTTTTCTTTCTTTTTTTAATTTATCATCTATTATCTGTAAGAGTTCTTCTAGTAATTCTTGGCCGATCTTTCGGCTTAAGTCGAAGACTATTCTCTCCAGGTAGTGGAAATTTAGGTGCTTTTCTGGTATATTTAATTTAAGGTTTGGTAATTGTATGGTTACTTCTAAGTTTTCCATAGGGTAGATTTACCTCCTTTTGAAAAAGAATGTTATTTCTTTTTCTTCTATTCTTTTGAGGTAAGTCTACCTTTTTTATTTACCTCTTGGCAAGTCTTTTTCTTCAAAACCCCCTACTAAAATTTTACACTATCATCCTGTAACCTGACTTTTTAGAGTGGACTCATCCATAGAAAGGGATTTAAGGAGTAAAAAAATCAATATATACTATAATAAAGGTTTATATAAACGCTAATTAATTTGATAAAGAATTATGAAGGAGATGAAGGTTTTCTTGTGAAATAGCAAATACTAATTTACACTTACAATTATCTATAATTCCTAGAGTAGAGAAAATATTACAAAATAAAAGTTTAAAAATTGACTATTTCTCATTTTACCAAGGTTGGAGATATTGACCTTCGAGAGATAAGAGATTACTGCTTTACTGTTTCTGATAAAGCCCGCTCGATAGGAGGAGCAGTTTTAGAGGCCGTCTGTGCTTATATGAATAAAAAATAATCAGAGAAAATTATTTTACAGAAGTTTAATTAATCTTGAAAAATTCTAAAGTAATATTGTATACTTTAAAAAAGAATGTTCATACTAAAATTTTAGCATAGTATTTTACAATCCTAAAGAAAAGGTGTTTTTTTGCATGTCGTTATATTTATATAAGCATAACGATAGTGAAATGGAATTTTACCAAAGGAGGGGAAGTAGATGTTAGAGGTTTTAAAGGAGGCTTTAGGGAGAATTAATAGAGGTGAAACAATCGCTTGGGTTATTGTTGTCGAAACTAAGGGTTCTACTCCAAGAGAAGTAGGTGCAAAAATGTTAGTGAATAAGGATGGTCTGATAGCTGGTACTATCGGAGGCGGGATAACAGAAGCCAAAGTAATTAAGGAGGCAAAACAGGCCATAAAGGAAGGAAAAGGGCGGGTTTTAGCTTATCATTTGACTAAAGAAGAAGCAGCACGGGATGAAGGAGCTATCTGTGGTGGTGATATGAAAATTTTTATAGACATCCTTCAACCAAAAGAAAAGGTATTAATTTTCGGGGCAGGTCATATTTCTGTTTATGTTTCCAAATTAGCCAAGATGGTGGGATTTAAGGTGACTGTAATCGATGATCGAGAAGAGTTTGCCAATCAAGATAGGTTTCCAGAAGCAGATGAAATAATAGTAGAAGATATAGAAAGAGCCCTAACTCATCTTAAGATAACTCCTTCTACTTACATAATTATAGTAACCAGGGGACACTTAGAAGACAAAGAAGTTTTGGGTTCAGTTATCAGGTCAGGGGCTGCTTATATAGGGATGATTGGGAGTCGAAAGAAGAATGCTACTGTCTTTCAACGATTGGTAGAACAGGGGATATCAAAAGAGGAACTGGATAAAGTTCATGCCCCTATCGGAATCGATATAAAAGCCCAGACACCTGAAGAGATCGCCATAAGCATTATTGCTGAGATTATCCAAGTTAGAAGGGGAAAAATTAATTTTGAGGAGGTTACAGATAAGAAATGATAGAGAAGCTAATGCAGATGACCAGAGCCTCCGGGTGTGCAGCAAAAATAAATCCCAAAGATTTAGAGAATTTTTTAAGTAGAATTAAGCAAACCAAAGATAAACGATTACTGGCTGGCTTTGAGCATAATGAAGATGCTGCTGTTTATAAATTAGACGAAAATACGGCAATTATATTTACTTTAGATTTAATTACTCCCGTAGTTAACGATCCATATGCTTTTGGCCAGATTGCCGCTACTAATTCTTTGAGTGATGTGTTTGCTATGGGAGGAAAACTCCTTATGGCTTTAAATATAGTTTGTTTTCCAGAAGAAGAGGGGAAATACCATCTCTTAGATATAATATTACAGGGAGGAGCTGATAAGGTTACAGAAGCAGGTGGACTTTTAGCCGGGGGTCATTCAGTAAATGATAAAGAACCAAAGTATGGATTAGCAGTAGTGGGGATAACCAACCCTCAGAAAGTAATTTATAATAATACCCCTGAAGCAGGAGATGCCCTTATCTTAACTAAACCCTTAGGAGTAGGAATAGTTTCCACTGCTCTTAAGGGAGAGATAGCAGAAAAAGAGGTGGTAGATGAAGCAGTTCATTGGATGACTAAACTGAATAAACTTTCAGAAGAATTATTAGACTTGAGTATTCACAGCCTGACTGATGTTACTGGTTTTGGACTGATTGGGCACCTTAGCGAAATGATACTATTAAGCGGAAAAGAATTAGGGGCAGAAATAAGTATTAAAAATATTCCAGTTATTAATGGAGTTTATAATTATATTAATATGGGGATGGTATCTGAAGGGGCAATGAGAAATCAAAGGATTTATTCCTGTTTGGTAGAAAAAAAGGGTTCTCTTGCTTTTGAACAAGAGATTGTTCTCTATGACCCCCAAACTTCCGGAGGATTTCTTATCTCTATTGATCCCCGGAACATGGAAAAAGCGATAAAACTTTTAAAACAGCAAGGTTTTAGTGAAAGTAAAATTATCGGAGAAGTTAAAGAATTAACCGATAAAAATAATAACAGGAAGATTCAGATAAAATAAGAGGAGAGAAGGAGGCGTTTAATTAATATGTTAAAACAATTTTTTAGTTCACGAAAATTTATTATCTTTACCGGTATCTTTATCGGTATTTCAGCGACGATTCTACAAAAATTAGGGAATCCACCTAATATGGGAATCTGCGTAGCCTGTATGGAGCGGGATATTGCCGGGGCTTTAGGTTTACATAGAGCAGCAGTAGTTCAATATATTCGTCCCGAAATTATTGGTTTTGGTTTAGGTTCTTTAATAGCAGCTTTATTATTTAAAGAGTTTAAACCACGATCTGGTTCAGCTCCCCTGGTTCGTTTTGTCTTAGGTTTTTTGGCTATGGTGGGGGCATTAGTCTTTTTAGGTTGTCCCTGGCGAACCTTACTTCGGTTAGCTGGTGGTGATGGGAACGCCCTTTTTGGCTTAGCTGGATTAGTGGTAGGGATTTGGATAGGAATATTTTTTATTAAATCAGGTTATAATTTAGGTCGAAACCAGAGAACTTACCCAATAGTCGGTTGGATTATGCCGGTTATAATGGTGGGGTTTTTATTATTACTTATTTTTCGACCACAATTACCTTCAGGAGCAGTTTTCTTCAGTAGTAAAGGACCAGGAGCTCAACATGCCCCTATATTTATTGCTCTAATAATTGCTTTGGCGATTGGATTTTTTGCTCAAAGAACTAGATTTTGTACAGTAGCTGCAGTTCGAGATGTAATACTTATTAAAGATACTTATCTTTTTACAGGAGTTATTAGTCTATTATTGGCTGCTTTGGTGAGTAATCTAATCTTAAAGCAGTTTCATCCTGGTTTTCAAGGACAACCTATTGCTCACAGCTATCAACTTTGGAATTTTGGGGGTATGGTTTTAGCTGGATTGGCTTTTACCTTAGCTGGAGGCTGTCCAGGCCGTCAACTTTTTCTTTCTGGGGAAGGAGATGCTGATGCAGCTGTATTTGTCCTGGGGATGATTGCGGGGGCAGGCTTTGCCCATAATTTTGCTACTGCTAGTTCCCCAAAAGGTCCAGGTCTTTGGGGGCCTGCTTCAGTTATTGTAGGATTGATTATCTGTCTAATTATTGGCTTTAGTATGAGTGATTTAGGAAAAAAGAAGATGGAGGATAAGAAATGAATCAAAAGATTGATGTTCGAGGCCTTTCCTGTCCGCTTCCCGTAGTTGCTGTTAGAAATAAGCTACTGGAGATGAAAAAGGGTATTTTAGAAGTTTTAGTAGATACCGGGACATCTAAAGATAATATTACTCGAATGACTACAAATGAAGGCTGGAAAGTAGAGGTAAAAGAAGAAGGCGAAGAGTATTTACTCACCATCTCCAAATAAAAAGGGTTTGAGAGGAAGAATTGTGATTTATTTTGATAACGCAGCTACCTCCTACCCTAAGCCCAAGAGGGTAGGTCAAGCGATGCTTTATTTTTTAGAGAAAATTGGAGCCAGTCCTGGTCGTTCTGGTCATCGGCTTTCCATAGAATCTGGACGTATACTTTATCAGACTAGAGAAAGTTTAGCGGAATTATTTAGTGTTAATGATCCTCTACGAATTATATTTACTTTAAATATAACTGAGGCATTAAATCTTACTTTAAAGGGATTACTACGACCTGGGGACCAGGTTATTACTAGTAGCATGGAACATAATTCAGTTATGCGTCCTCTTCGAGAATTAGAAAAGAAAGGGATAGAGATTAAGGTTGTTTCTTGTTCTCCTCAAGGAGACCTTGATCCTTTTGATATTGAAAAATCAATTAAGAAAAATACCGCCTTAATTGTCTTGAATCATGCTTCGAATGTTATAGGTAGCATATTACCTATTTCTCAAGTGGGGAAAATTGCCAGAAAATATGATATTCTTTTTTTAGTAGATGCTGCCCAGTCAGCTGGCTGTTACCCTTTGGATATAAAAAGGGATAATATTGATCTTTTAGCCTTTACTGGGCATAAAGCTCTTTTTGGACCACCAGGGACAGGAGGGTTGGTAGTTGGAGAAAGAGTAGATATTAAAAAGTTAAATCCTTTAAAAGTTGGTGGTACAGGTAGCCGTTCAGAGTTAGAAGAACAGCCAGATTTTTTACCTGATATCTATGAAAGCGGAACTCCTAATACTGTAGGCCTAAGTGGATTAAATGAAGGTGTGCGTTTTGTACTGGAAGAAGGGATTGATAAAATTCGCCAGCATGAAAAAGAACTAATTACCTGTTTAATAAAAGGCCTAAAGGAGGTACCCGAAGTTACTCTCTACGGAGGAGATTATCAAAAAGAGCGAGTAGCTGTAGTTTCGTTTAATATCAAAGATAAATGGCCTTCTGATGTAGGGCTGAGGCTTGATGAAGAATATGGTATTATGTGTCGGGTTGGCCTGCATTGTTCCCCGGCTGCCCATAAAACCATTGGCACTTTCCCTATAGGTACAGTTCGTTTTAGTATGAGCTACTTTAATAATTTTGAAGAAGTAGACAAAGCAATTTTAGCCATAAAAAATATTGCTAAGGGAAAATAGTTCAGGAGGAACTTTTGTTAATGAAAGAAAGTTATAGTGTAGTTATTTTCTACTCTACCAGTGCAGCGATAAAAACAGAAAGTTTAGCCAAGAAAGTAAAACTGGAAGTGAAACTTATTCCCGTTCCTCGTCATCTGAGTTCTGATTGCGGCATCTGTTTACGTTTTAATAGTGAGGATAAACAAAAGATAGAAGAAATCCTGAAGGAAAATAAAATTGAATATGAGAATATTTATAAAATATAATTTCTTTTAAATCGAACAAAAAGAGTAATTAAATTGTAAAAAAAATTTTTAAAAATTATTGCACTTTGTTTATCTTATAATAACCAATTAGTATCTAAATATATTATTTATGAGAGGTAGGGGCGTATTGCATACGCCCGTTTAGCCGTGAGTGAAGAATTGCAAGATGAAGTAATCTGAATTTAAAATTTATCAACCGTAAGTTTTTAAGAGAGTATGTTTACAGGAAGTGAATATATTGAAAGTGAGATATAAAATTTGGATAGAAAAAGATGGAGAGAAAGTCTTTGGCGATGGTCCTTTAGATATTCTTCATCGGGTAGAAAGGACCGGTTCGTTAAGACAAGCAGCAGCAGAAATAAATATGTCTTATTCTCAGGCGTGGAATTTGATGAGGGATTTAGAGAAAAGATTGGGATTTAAACTTTTAAAGAGAAAAGTAGGAGGAGAAAGTGGTGGAGGGTCAGAGATTACCGAGGAAGCAAGGGAATTGATGATGAAATTTGAAATATTCCACGAGAGAGCTGGTCAAAGTTTAAATTCACTGTATAGAAAAATATTCAAAGAAGGAGATTAATCTTTTTATTTACTTTGCGTTATATAAATAAAAGTATAATATTGATGAATCTTTTAAGATGAATAATAAATAGTATGATTGTAACCCAAAAAGTAAACAAAGTGGTAATGTAGGAGCACGATGCATCGTGCCCATAGAGAAAATTTTGTAAATTTCCTCCCCCCTTGAGGGGGGAAGGAGTAAGGTAGGGGTGTTATTTCAAATATTATGAAAAAGATACCGGTAGAAAAAGCGGTGGGAATGATCTTGTGCCATGATATTACCCAAATTATACCCGGGGAATTTAAAGGTCCGGCTTTTCGCAAAGGTCATATAGTTCAAAAAGAAGATATAGAAAAGTTAAAAAAGATAGGGAAAGAATACCTATATATCTGGCAGCCAAAAGAAGGGGAGATTCATGAGGATGAAGCTTCTTTAAGAATGTCTAAAGCAGTAGCAGGAGAAAATATAGAATTAACCGGAGCCATTGAAGGAAAAATAACTTTAAAATCTCTAATAAGAGGATTATTTAAAGTTAAATGCGAACTTTTATATGAGATAAATTCTATGGAAAATATTACCATTCCCTGCCTTCCCAATAATTTTAAGGTAGAAAAAGGTCAAAAATTAGCCGGAGTGCGGATTGTTCCTCTGACTATTGAAGAAGAAAAAATAAAACAAATAGAGGAATTATGCCAGAAGAAGGGTACAGTTTTTTCCGTAAAAAAGTATAAAAAGTTAAAAGTAGCTATTATTACTACCGGGAACGAGGTATACAAGGGATTAATCCAGGATGGATTTGGCCCGTTATTAAAAGAGAAGTTTTCTTATTTTGGAGCAGAATTTCAAGGACAAATTTTTTGTCCGGATAATATAGGAGAGATCAAAAAAGCAATTTTACAATTTAAAGAGCAAGGAGCTGATTTAATTGCTTTAACTGGAGGGATGTCTGTAGATCCTGATGACCTTACTCCTGGGGCTATTCGAGAAAGTGGTGCAAAAGTGGTAACTTATGGAGTTCCCGTACAACCAGGAAATATGTTTATGCTGGCTTGTTTAGGAAAGACTACTCTCATAGGTGTACCGGGCGCTTCTTTATTTTATAAAAATACTATATTAGATATTGTTTTGCCCAGAATATTTATTGGGGATATTTTAACTAAAAGAGATTTTGTAAAGATGGGAGAGGGAGGATTTTGTTCTACCTGTTCGGTATGCCATTACCCTTATTGTTATTTTGGCCGATAATAAAAACTATTTAAAAGATTCATTAAAGAAAAAAGAAAGGAAGCAGTAATGGACTTTTACCAGGAGATAAAAGAAAAATTTTGTCAATTAATTAAAGGAGATGACGTTTGGTCTTCCCGGATAAATGTAGTTAATATTCGACCTCTTACTCCTCAAGAGGTAATTGGGAATCCGGAGAGAGATGACTTTCCCTTGTTAAGGGGGAAAGAAGTGATGATACAAGCAGATTTCAGGGGAAGTCGAGGTCAAGCTTTTACAGATATGCCGGGAAATTATAGTGGC
This sequence comes from Candidatus Atribacteria bacterium, assembly GCA_003451675.1. The sequence continues at coordinate 47,035 of DMCY01000006.1, read as the reverse complement.
ACACTGAGGGAAGTTTTTGAAATGCCGCTTGTTAATAATTTTCAAAGAGCAATTTTTACAGCCAGCATAAATGCTGTATTGCGTTATTTTAAATTTATTTCTAAAACAGTTCATTGTCGAGATAAAGAACCGGGAGAGTGCGCTGCTCACCTGGTAGATTATATCAAAGAACTATTTGGCAATCCCCGTATTGCTTTTATCGGGATGCAGCCAGCTATGGTGGAGGCCTTAACAGCTCAATTTAAAATTAGAGTGGTTGACTTGAATGTAGATAATATTGGTAAAAGAAAAGCAGGAGTGTTAATAGAGAGTGTTTCCAAAACGAAAGAAATTTTATCCTGGGGGGATATAGTTTTGGCTACAGGTACTACTGTTGTAAACAATACTTTGCCTTCCCTTTTAATTGAAAAACCGATTATATTTTACGGAGTTACTATTAGCGGAATTGCCTATCTTATGGGGTATGAACAATATTGTTTTTGCGGCCACTAAAGAAAATAGAAGGAGGATAAATAAATATGAAGATTATCGAGGATATTATTTCCACTATAGAAAAAAGCACCCAAGATATTTTAGTAAAAGAAGTGCGAATAGGACCTTTTTGGACCGGAGTTTGGAGTAAATATGGTGGATTAGCTTCTACTACTTTTACCCATGAACCGACGATGCCTCCCCCTATAAGAGAAGCAGGGAATTTAACTGGGAAATCGATATTAGAACTTTGTAATTATGCAAATTCTGATTGTCTATTGCAGGCTTCTGTTGGTATGGCGGCTATTAATTCTGCTTTAGAAGTTGATTTGAATAAATGTCAGAATATTAATGCAGCAGAAGTACTTTATGAAAAAGGAAAAAATAAAAAAGTAGTAGTGGTAGGCCATTTTCCTTTTGTTAATAAGTTGCGTGAGTTAACTAAAGAGCTTTGGGTGGTAGAGAGAAAGCCTCAAAGTGGAGATATACCGGCCAGTGAAGCAAAACGGGTAATTCCCCAAGCTGATATTGTTGCTATTACCGGTACTGCTTTAATTAATGGTACTATGGGAACACTTTTATCTTGGTGTCCAGAAAAAAGTTTAGTTATGGTCTTGGGACCGACTATACCTCTTTCTCCCGTGTGGTTTGATTATGGAGTAGATTTAGTTTCCGGAACAAGAGTAACTGATCCAGAGTTAGTACTTCGCCTTGTTTCGGAAGGAGTGGTCTTTAAACAGATTCATGGCCGAGGAGTAAAATTAGTTACTATTCAGAAAGAGAGTTAATAAATTGTTGGAGTTTAAAAAGAAAATTAAGAGGTTAAAATTAAGTAAAAAAGGAGGAGAAAAATTTTGAAAAGGATATCTATTTTATTATTAATAATATCATTAGTTTTTACTTCTATTTCTATAGTGGGTGAATGTGCTTCACAAGAGAAGGTTCCTATAGGTATGGCGGTAGAATTTATGGATCATGCTGCTTGTGCCTATATAAGTCAGGACAAAGGGTGGTTTAAAGAAGAAGGTTTGGAGCTAACTTCCTATGAGAGCTATGTAACTGGTATGGCTTTAGCTTCTGCTTTGGCTCGAGGTGATATTCAGGTGGCTTATATTTGCTTAGTACCAGCTATAAATGTATACGCCAATGCTAAAGTGCCGATAAAGATAGTTGCCGGAACACATAAATATGGTTATGGTTTAGTAGTTAATCCTGATAAGGTAAAAACAATCAAAGATTTAGAAAAGCCAGATATTCGAATGGGATGTGTTAGAGAAGGAGGCGCAGTAGATGTGCTTCTCCACAAAACAATAGATAAATATAATTTAGATGAACAGAAAGTATTGAGCAATATCTATCGTATGAATCCTCCAAAACAGGTTTTGGCTATTAAAACAGGACAATTAGATGCTGCTTTTCTCCCTGAGCAATGGGCTACTATGGCCGAAGACTTTGGTTTTAAAATGCTGCTGATGAGTCAGGATGTCTGGCCCGAAATGCAGGGGAGCGTTCTGGTGGTTAAAGAAGAATTGATAAGAGACCATCCCGAAGTCGTTGAAAAATTGGTAAAGATATCACAAAGGGCGAACGATTGGATTAATCAGCATCCTAAGGCGTCAGCAGAAATTGTGGCTCGGCAATTACAGGAAGCCGGAGGAAGCCTTTTCCCGGTGGAAATAGCCGATATAGCTGCCAAGACAGAGATTACTCCCGAAGTTTTATTAAGGTCTATGAACAGGTTGGAATATACCACCGATATTGACCCTGCAGTAGTTCAGGAAGCAATAGATTATGTCACTCAATTAGGTTACATTAGGAGCAGTTTTACGGCTGAAGATATTTTAGATTTGAGTTTTATAAAACCATGAAAAGATATAAAATATTTCAATTAAAATGGGAGATAATCCCCATTATCATATTTCTGGGAATATGGGAGATAATTGCCCGATTGAATTTAATTCCCGGTCAATTCTTTTTCCCTCCTTTTTCTGCTGTGGTAACAGAATTTTGGTATTTAACGACCAGCGGAGTATTGGGGCGTAATTTCTTAAGCAGTTTAATCCGGGTCCTTATTGGTTTTTCTGCAGGTTCTATGGCCGGACTATTTATCGGAATTATAATGGGATGGAATAGAGTAGCTGATAAAGCACTAAGTCCTATAGTTAGTTTAATTTATCCTATACCGGCCTTAGGTTGGTTGCCGCTCTTAATGTTATGGTTAGGAATTGGTGAAATTTTACCAATAACTATAATATTTATCTGTTCTTTTTTTCCTATCCTCTACAATACCGCAACCGGTATCAAAACAGTTGATAAACATTATATACAAGTAGCCAAAAGTTTAGGAGCATCTGATAAAAAAATATTAACTACAGTAGTTATTCCTTTGGCTTTACCCAATATCTTTACTGGTCTGAGATTAGAATCCGGAATGGCCTGGAGAGTGATAATAGCTGCAGAGATGGTTGCTATCCCTACTGGTATTGGGGCCTTAATGATGAAGGCGGAGAGTTTAATGCGTATAGATATTATTATTGTATGCCTGATAGTATTATCGGTAATGTGTTTTCTTTTTGAAAGAATATTTATTTTCTTAGAAGTAAAATTAACCGGTAGGTGGAGGTAAAAATGTTTTATGTCTTCTATCAAACTTAAAAATATATCAAACTATATCTGCCAAAATATTAATCTCGAAGTAATAGATAAAGAATTATTAGTATTATTAGGAGCCAATGGTGCCGGGAAGAGTACCTTATTGAATATTATAGCTGGTTTAATTGACTATAAGGGAACAGTTTTTTTTGGAAGTAAACCGGTAGATAAATTATCGGCTAATAAAAGGAAGATAGGTTATTTATTTCAGGATTTATATTTATTTCCTCATCTTGATGTTGCTTCCAATATAGCTTATGCCTTAAAAATAAAAAGTAAAATGACTGAAGAAAAAAAACTAAGAGTTAAAAAATTGCTTAGAATGTTAAAAATAGAACATTTATCTTATCGTTATCCTAAGGAATTAAGTGGAGGGGAAAAACAAAGAGTAGCTTTAGCTCGAGCACTTGCTTTGTCACCAGAAATTTTGCTTTTAGATGAACCATTGAGTAGTTTAGATCTACAATCTTCAAAGTATTTGCGCACGGAGTTAAGACAACTACAAAAAAAATTAGGTATTACTACTATATATGTTACTCATAATCTAACAGAAGCTGAAGAAATGGCTGATAGAATAGCAATAATTGAGAAAGGTAATATTGAACAGATAGGTAAAGCTGAAGAAATATTTTTTTTCCCTAAAAATAAAAGAGTTTCTGAATTTATCGGAGCGCCGAATATCCTGAATTGTGATGATTTTCATATATTGGGAAGAGGGATTGTAGAAGTTAATTGCGGAGGATTGTCAGTAATTGTTTATGATAAGGGAAGAAAGATAAAAAAAATTGCTTTATTGCCTCAAGATATTTATGTTTCCGAAATAAAACCACCTGGCCCTATTAATGTTAACCGATTTAAAGGAATTATTACTGATATTAATATAAGTAGTGAAACAGTAAGATTAAAAATAAAAGTCGAAAAGAATAATTTATTAGCTGAGCTTCCTCACCACATATTTGAAGGGATGAATTTGCAGATTGGTACTGAAGTATTTTTAATATTTAAATTAAGAAAGATAAAAGCTTTATAAAGATAGAGAGAATAAAGAAAAAGAAATTATAATACTAAAAGAAAAAGAGTGCTAATATTTTTATTTTTTAAAAAAGTATATTAAAAAAATATTGATTTTTTAATTTTTATGGTGTATACTTATTATGTTGTTTATTTGGAATGAAGTTCCATATAATGGAATAATTATAAAAGGAAACACATTCTATGAATTCAATAGAAAAGTCAATAAAAATTTTAAATTATCTTAGTAAGACTAAAAGAAGTGTAGGAATAACTGAATTAAGCTCAAAATTGTTCTTTCCAAAGAGTACAGTTCATAGGATATTAAATAGCTTATTAAGTTATTCTCTGGTAAGTCAAGAAAAAGAAACTTCCAAATATAATTTAGGACTAAAGATACTGGAATATTCAAATTCATTTTACAATTCTTTTGACTTCAGACAAATTGCTAAGCCGATTTTAAAAAAAATATGCATAGAGACCGGGCTTACTACTTCTTTAACCGCCTGGTATAATGGTCATAGTATATGTATTGATTCAGTTACTCCATCTCAAAAGTTAAATACTCACCACTTATTTATTGAAATTGGCAAGAAAATGCCCTTTCATTGTACTGCTTCGGCAAAAATTCTTTTAGCTTACCAAACTTCTGAAGAAATCAAAAGAATTATTAATGAGAATCCCCTTCAAAAATATACTCCAAGGACAATTATAGACCCTAAAAAATTAGAAGAGCATTTAAGTAAAATAAGAAAAAATGGGTTTGCTATTTGTGATGAAGAACTTGAGGAAGGCATAAAGGCGATTTCTGCTCCTGTCAGAAATATTAATGGAAAGGTTATAGCCAGCATTACAATTACTGGATTATCTAAGAGGATATCTAATAATAATATTGAAAAATTAATTAAAATTTTGGTTAATTCGACTCAGGGATTATCTAAAATGTTAGGATATAAAGAAAAAATATTTTAAATAAGGAACTACATATTATATAGATAATTTGGAAGATTAAAATTAAAAAAAATTGATATATTTAGTATTATAAATTAATTAAACATTTAGCAAGGAGCGGAAAGAAAAATGGCAAAAGTAATATTAATAGCATTGGGCGGGAATGCAATAAAGCAATCAAATGAAAAAGGAACTTCTGAGGAGCAATTTAGAAATTGTGAGAAGACTACAAAATATATTGCAGAAATTATAAAGAACCTTGACAAAGAGGATCGGTTGGTAATAACTCATGGGAATGGACCACAAGTTGGCAATCTTATGGTACAGCAAAAGATGGGTCAGGATGTTGTTCCTGCTCATTCCATGGATATAGTAGGAGCAATGACTCAAGGGCAAATTGGTTATATGTTACAACAAACTTTAATGAATCATCTTAAAAGAATGGGTCTTAATATACCAGTTTGTACTATATTAAATCAGGTTATAGTAGATAAAAATGATCCCGAATTTTTTGATGATAATGCCTCGAAACCTGTTGGCAATTTTTTAACTGAGGAGGAAGCCAAAGAAATGAAAAAAAATAATCCTGGTTATATAGTTAAAAAAGTAAGGCCAAATGGAGAACGCAGTTGGAGGAGAACTGTTCCTTCACCGGATCCTATATCTAATTTAGAGGGAAATGTTATTAAAAAATTAGTTGATGATGGAGTAATTGTTATTGCTTCCGGTGGTGGTGGTATACCAATATTAGAAGATGAGGAAGGAAATTATAAAGGAATTGAGGCAGTCATAGATAAAGACCTTGCCGGAGAAAGATTAGCAGAAATAGTAGGTGCTGATATTTTTTTAATTCTTACGGATGTAGAAAATGCTAAAATTAATTATGGTAAACCTGATGAGAAAGCTTTAGGTAAAATAACCTTTCAGGAAGCTCAAAATTATTTTGACGAAGGACATTTTTTAGCGGGGAGTATGGGGCCAAAAATGAAAGCTTGTTTAAGATTTTTAGAAAATGGAGGGAAGAAAGCAATAATTACCTCTTTATATAAGGCTTTAGAAGCATTTGAAGGAAAATGCGGAACCATTATAGAAAAATAGTGAAATATAATTTGTAATTTTAATATTTATAAAGAGTTGTAGAATTATAATAGGATCAAAAGCCTGTATAGAATATTATCAAACAATATGAAGAAGTTTATTAAGATTGTTATTAGTTAAGCTTACTAAGTCGTATAAGAAGTAAAAAATAAAAAATTATATAAATAATAATAAGTAGTGTAAAATAAAATAGTTTTTAAATTAATAAATTTTAAAAAACATTAGAAGTAATAATAAAAAGTGATTTATATTTAATAACGTTTAATATAAGATTATCAGAAATAAATAAAAAGGAGGTATTTCTCATTGGAAAAGGAACAATATGACGTTATCGGTAAAAGATATGACATCAAAAATATGGGAAAAGTAACCGGTAAGGAAGTTTATTCTTGTGATGTAAATATTCCCGGTCAATTACATGCGGTTGTTTTGAGGAGCCCCTATGCACATGCGGAAATTAAGAAAGTTGATTATACAGAAGCAGAAAAGATGGGTGCAATATGCATTGGTCCTGATGATGTGCCAACCACTTTATATAATGAGCGTATAGTAAGTATTCCTGATAAGACCTATCGTGACAGGACAGTTTTACCTAAAGATAAAGTTCGCCATGTAGGAGAGGCTATTGCTGCCTGTGCCGCAGAAACAGAGGAGAAGGCTTTTGCTGCTCTTAAAAAGATAAAAGTAGAGTGGGGCAAGAAATGGGAACCGGTGCTAACCCTTGATGACGCTATGGATCCGAATGCTCCCGCGATATATGACCATGTATATTTAGGAGAAGAAAAAGTAGAGGTAAAAAACAACCTTGCCTGTGAGCGGAATATTACAGTGGGTGATGTAGAAGAAGGGTTTAAAGAAGCAGATTTAATTGTAGATGAAACCTTTAATATAAAAAGAGTTTACCATATGCAGCTGGAGACTAAATCTGCAGTATGTAAATCGGAAGCAAACGGAGGGATAACTCTCTGGACAACTACCCAGGGAATTCATAATGTACGTATACTCTTAGGACATATTTTTAATATTTCACTTAGTAAAATTAATGTAAAAAGAATTACTTTGGGAGGTTCTTTCGGTTCAAGTATTCAAATGAATTCAATAACCCCGATTTGTGTAGCTTTAGCTTTGAAAGCAAAAAGACCGGTGAAATTAGTGACTTCTCGGGAAGAAGATATGTATGACCATTCAAGCTATCCCTTAAAGACTCGTTTAAAAGTAGGGGTTAAAAAAGACGGAACTTTAACCGCAGCTCATTGTCAAGTATGGGTGGAGATTGGCGGCCATAATATTCAGGCTTATCCTTATCTTGGTTGTGTTGCCGGTTGGTTTGCTTCACTTTATAAATGGAAGAATATAAAATATGAAGGAAAAGCAATCTATAGTAATAAAGGTCCTTCTTGTGCCAGAAGGGGCTATGGCAGCCCTCAAATAAATTTCCCGGTAGAAAATGTGATGGATATTTTAGCGGAGAAATTAGGGGTTGACCCGGTGCACTTCAGACTACAAAATTATGTGGGAAGAGGTGATGAATTTTGGGGACAGGGGCCTACCGTTAAGTCTATCATTAGAAGTTGCGGCGTAGAAGAGATGTTGGTTAAAGGGGTTGAACTTATTGGTTGGGATAAAAGAGCTAATCCTGATGAAAAATCCGGAACGATTAGAAGGGGCATTGGAGTCGCCAGAGGGTTTCATACTTCAGGTACCGGCGGTCCCAAGGCTGGCGAAGTTATAGATTATTCCGGTGCAACCATTAAAATTAATGAAGATGGTTCGGTAGATGTTATCACTGCTTTGATGGACCATGGTGGTGGAACCTGGGATGCCGGGGCAAAAGTTGTAGCAGAAGTTTTAAAAGTACCATTTGAAAAAATAAGCATTGATAATGAAGTAGATACGCGCACCACTGTTTTTGATGTTAATACTCATGCTACCAGAGGGATATACTGCGGATGTGGTGCCATAAAATATGTGGCAGAAAAAGTTAAAGAAATGTTGTTAAATTATGCGGCTACTCTTTTTAACGATAGACCGGAGAACTTAACCTTAACTTTAAACGAAGAACTTGGCCAGGGCATAGTATATCCCGAAGGTCTGCCGGAAAATTATAAAACGATTGGCGAGATAGCAGATTATGCTCGAATAACCAGCACAGGTACTATTTCTTATACCTCTACTCTCAGGCAAAAAAATTGCCCCCCTTGTTTTATTACTTACTTTACGGAAGTCGAAGTGGATACCAGAACCGGTGAAATTACGATACCGAGAGTAGTAATGTTAGGCGATTCGGGTACCATTATTAATCCTGAGCTATGGAAAGGACAGATATTGGGTGCTTATGCTTTGGGATTGGGTGTAGGAAAGTTAGAATCGATACCTTATGATGAGGTTACCGGTAAATTAAAATGCAATGGATTTATTACTGATTTTAAAGTTCCTACCACCGTTGATATGCCTAATATCGATAATATTATCGTAGATCATGCTCATACTTATGAACCGACCGGTCCCTTCGGAGCAAAGGGAATAGGTGAGGCCGCCCTAAGCGCAGTAGCTTCATCCTTCGGAAATGCGGTTTATAATGCGGTAGGGATTAGATTTCATGAACTCCCCATAACGCCGGAAATAATGCTTAAAGCCCTGGAAGAAAAAGAGATAGGAGGGAAAGTTAGAAATGCAAACTAATACAAAAATATTGGCTCAAGAATTTGAGTATCTAGCCCCTAAAACAATAGATGAAGCTTTGGGTTTACTGGATAAATATAAAGATAAAAATATTAAGATATTAGCCGGAGGAACCGATCTCTTAGTTAAAATGAAGACCATTAATTTAAAAGTCGATTATCTAATGAATATAAAAGATATTTCCGAACTTAATTTTATTGATACCAATCAAGGATTAGCAATTGGAGCAGTTACCCCCTTGTCTCATATTACAAGGGAAGAAAAAGTTAAAATGAAATATTCCGCTTTATATAAGGGGATTATGTCTATGGCTGCTCCGGCTATTAGAAATATGGGAACTATGGCAGGTAATCTGGGCAATGCTTCTCCGGCGGCAGATACTGTTCCTCCTTTGATTGCCTATGGAGCAGAAGTAAAATTGCAAAACAAAAGAGGAGAACGTACTGTTTTAGTAGAAGATTTTATTATCGGAGTAGGGGAAACAATTATGGAGCCCGATGAGCTGATTACTGAAATAAATATTCCCGAAGTAAACAAAAATACAGGAAGTGCTTTTTTAAAAAAGAGCAGAGTAAAAGCAGACCTTTCTAAAATAAATTTAGCAATTTATTTAGAAAGAGAAGGCAATATTTGTAAAGATTGTAAGATAGTTTTTGGTTCGGTTGGGATTAAAGTTTTGCGAGCAGAAAAAACAGAAAATCTCTTAAAAGAGCAGATAATAAATTCTGAGTTAATAAATAAAGCAGCAGAAAAAGCATCTTGTGAGATTAAACCTATAGATGATATTCGCTCAACTGCCGAGTATAGAATTGCCATGTCTAAGGAAATGATTAAAGGCGGCTTTGAATTAGCCTGGGCAAGAGCGAAAGATTAGTTTTAATTAAATTTGAAGGAAGGAGCGAATTATAAAGTGAAAAAAATTCCTATTGAATTTTCTATCAATGGTCAGAAAAGAGAAGCCTTGGTAAACCCAAATGACCTTCTGATAAATATATTAAGGGATGATTTATATCTAACCGGGACTAAATATGGTTGTGGTATCGGTGAATGCGGGGCTTGTACCGTTTTTTTAGATAATGAACCGGTTTTATCTTGCTTAACTTTAGCAGCTGCGGTTGACGGGAAAAAAATTACCACTATAGAAGGTCTGACAAAGGGAGATGAGTTACATCCTATGCAAATAGCTTTTTTAAAAAATGCAGCAGTACAATGCGGTTTTTGCACTCCGGGAATGATACTTACTGCGGTTGCCCTCTTGAAAGAAAATCCAAATCCTACAGAAGAAGAGATTAAAGATTATATGAGAGGTAATATCTGTCGTTGTACTGGGTATATCCAAATAATTAAGGCAATTAAGTCCTGCGCGGCAGAGGAAAAAAGCCAATTAGCCAATTTACCAATTAACTAATTGATACAAGAAAATAATTAAAAGATTATTCGATTAACTAATTAACCAATTAACCAGGTAACTAACTAACCAAAATGAGGAGGGGAAAATGAATCAATTTAAATATATTTCTCCTAAAACAATAGAAGAAGTATTAGGAATTTTGAAACAAGAAAAATCAGAAGCCTGCATAGTGGCAGGATGCAGTAATGTATTACCTTATATAAAAGATAAGAAGTTACCGGCAAAACTGCTATTGGATATTTCTAGTATTGAAGAATTAAATTATATTAAAAAAAGTAAGGGTGAAATTTATATTGGGGCAGGTACAACTATTTCTGATTTAATTAATTCTAAAATTATCAGAGAAGAATGTAATATATTATATCAAGCAGCCGAACAATTCGCCGATCCTACAGTAAGAAACAGTGCTACCATCGGAGGAAATTTGGCTGATGCCTCACCGGCGGCTGATATGGCACCGCCTTTATTGGTTTTAGATGCGGTTTTAGAAGTAGAAAGTATGGATGGAAAAAGAGAAATTTCCTTAAAGGATTTTTTTATCGGTCCGAGAAAAACGGTTTTGCATGATGATGAAATGATTACCAGTATAAAGATTAGGGATGATTCTATAAATAAAAATGGATGTTTTATTAAATTAGGATTAAGACAAGCTATGGCTATTTCTCTTGCTACAGTTGCCCTAATCTTGGAAGTAGAAAAAGATAAAATTGCAGATGTACGTATTGCTATGGGTTCGATTGCTCCGACACCTCTTAGATTAATCAATATAGAAGGATTTTTAAAAAATAAGAAAATAAATGATGAATTGATTGAAGAAGCCATAAAAAAAGTAAGAGAAGAAGTGAAGCCTATTAGTGATATTCGAGCATCTGCTGAATATCGCCGATACATTTCTGGAATCTTATTCAAACGGGCATTAAAAAAATTCACCAATTAAATTAGTTAACTAGTTGGTTGGTTAGATAGTTAGCTAGTTAAAAAAACAGATTTAAGATAGAAAACTTGTTTTTAGTTATTATTTTTCGTTTGTAGGTGAGATTATATCACATCCTGTTTTATTAGAATGTGGCATCTTTTAACCAATTAACTAAGTAACCAAATCAAGGAGGTTTTAAATGGAAGAATATAAAATAAAACTAACTGTAAATGATGAAAAATTAAGTACTGCTGCTAAGCCTGAAGAATCTCTATTAAAATTTTTACGCCGAAATGGCTTTACTGAAGTAAAATGCGGATGCGAAAAAGGGGATTGTGGTACCTGTACGGTTATTATGAACGGAAAAACTATTAAATCATGTATTACTTTAGCCATGCAAGCTAATGGGAAAGAAATATTAACGGTTAAAGGTTTGGAGAAAACAAAAATAGGTCAAAAATTACAGGAGAGTTTTGTTCAACATGGGGCTGTACAATGCGGTTTTTGCACTGCCGGTATGTTGATGGCAGCCAAAGGCTATTTAGATACAAATCCTGATCCCGACAAGGCGGAAATTAGAAAAGCCATATCGGGTAATCTATGTAGATGCACAGGATATAAAAAGATTGTAGAAGCTATTTATGATGTCGCAGTGGAGAATCATAGATTGGAAGGTGATACCAATGTCTGAATTTAAAGTTGTAGGTAAAAATATCCCCAGACATGATGCCTGGGCTAAAGTAAGGGGAGAACTTAAATATGCAGATGATTTTACTTTACCAGGAATGTTATATGCCAAGGTTTGCCGCAGTAAATATCCGGCTGCTAAACTTATTTCAGTCGATATAAGTAAGGCAAAATCATTAAAAGGAGTAAAAGCAGTTTTAACTGCTCATGATGTCCCCCGTAATGAAACAGTAACTAAATTCGGCCAATCTACAGATGTTCGTGGAGGTTTTGAAGGTTTATATAGGGTATTAGCAGAAGAAGGCAAGAAGATCAGATTTGTCGGAGAACCAATTGCCCTGGTAGCGGCGGAGACTGAAGAAATAGCAGAAAGAGCTTGTGATTTAATTGAAATTAAATATGAACTTCTTCCCGGAGTTTTTGACCCGGAAGAGGCCATGAAACCAAACGCTTATTTAGTCGGAGAAAAAGATAGTAATATAGTAAACGAATTCGGTTGCCTCACCGGAGATATAGAAAAGGGTTTTGCTGAATCCGAAGTGATCATAGAAGATAGATTTGAAATTCCTTTTATTGACCATGCTTACTTAGAACCGGAAGCTGGAATTTCCTGGTTAGATGATTATGGAACAATTAATATCAGGGTATGCAGCCAGGTTATAGAACATTTTAGAGATGTAGCAGAAGTGCTTAATCTACCCCATAATAAAGTCCGCTATATTGGGACAATGATAGGAGGAGGATTTGGGGGGAAAGAAGATATTACCGTAGAATCCTTTATAGCACTACTTACTTTAAAGACTAAAAAACCGGTAAGATTAGTGTATACCCGAGAAGAATCTCTAATGGCCCATTGCAAGAAACACGCCTTTATTGAAAAATATAAAATTGGAGCAAAAAAGAACGGAAAAATTGTGGCTTTAGAAGCACACTATATCGGAAATGCCGGAGCTTATACTTACTTAACCCCCTGGGTAGGTTTATATGCTACGGTTAGTGCAGCCGGTCCCTATAAAATTCCTAATGTAAAAATAAAAACTCAAATGGTATTAACTAATAATGTTTTTGCCAGTGCTCTTAGAGGATTTGGAGCAAACCAAGCGAATATCGGTTATGAAAGTATAATAGACGAATTAGCGAGAGAACTAAATATGGATCCTTTGGAAATTAGGAGAATAAATTGTATACATACCGGAGATGCCCTATCTACCACCGAGCAGGTGATAAAAACCTATGTAGCTCTGCCGGAAGCTGCAGAAAAAGCTTGGGCGGGTTTAGGAGAACCTACTGTCTCTAAGGGGAAAAATATTAAAATCGGCCGGGGCATAGCTATGGGGCAGATGAGTTATGGAAGAATGACTTTTCTTCGGGACTCTTCCCGCTGCTATGTAAAATTAGAGACTGATGGCAGTTTGATAGTAAGAAGCGGAATACCTGATTTAGGCGGAGGGCAGGCTTCTCTCCTATCCCAAATCGCGGCTAATGAATTGGGAGTTCCTATGGAAAAAGTAAAGGTTTATAATACAGATTCCATGTTAACACCTTTAGCCGGAACCACCACTGCTACCCGGCAGACTTATATGTCAGGGAATGCTGCACTTAAGGCAGCGAGAGAAGTAAGAAATCGAATTTTACATAAAGCAGCCGAGATTTTAAATGTCAATCCTGATAAATTAGATATTGTTTCTGAAAAAGTAATAGTAAAATATGATGAATCAGAATATTTACCTTTGACGGAAGCTATACAAGCCTGCAATGCAGCTGGGATAGAATTGTATTCGGAAGCTCAATTTAATGCACCTTTTACCGGAATACCAGATTTAACCAATATGAAAGGTATGACTCATCCTGATTTTACCTTTGGAGCCCAGGCCGCAGAAGTTGCGGTTGATATGGAGACAGGGCAGGTGAAAGTTTTAAAAATTATCAGTTGTTATGATGTAGGAAAAGCACTCAATCTGGCCTGTGTAGAGGGACAGATGGAAGGCGGTTCTATACAGGGAATAGGCTATGCTCTATCTGAGGATTACGCTTTGCAAAAGGGAATTCCCCAAACACCTTCTTTGGCTGAATATCTTATTCCTACGGCTGTTGATTCTCCGGAAGTTAAAACTATTATGATTGAATCAGGCGGAGGTTTAGGACCTTATGGAGCCAAAGGCATAGGAGAACCCTCATTTAATAATATTGTTCCTGCCATTTTAAACGCTATTTATGATGCTACCGGAGTAAGAATTAGGCAATTGCCTGCTACTGCAGAAAAAATAATAAGAGATTTAAAAAAAGATTACTTTGAAAAATAAATACTTTTTTAATAAGAAGAATAAAGAAGAAAAAAATAGATAGGAGGTAAGTGTAAAATAAAAAAATTATGATAAATTTGTGGGGTGAGATCAAAAAAATATTAAATAGGAGGTATTGAACAATGTTATCTAAGAAAAGCTTACTTATATTTTTGCTTTCATTAATTCTAATATTAGCATTTGCTTTTTGTATGAATGTCGGTGCTAAAGAAAAGGTAGTAAAAATAGGTTTTATAGGACCTTTAACCGGTCCAAATGCAGCCCAAGGTGTTGGTGCTAAAAATTCTTTTGATTTAGCTGTCAAGTTAGCTAATAAATCAGGAGATTTTGATTATAAAATTGAAGTTGTTGCTATGGATGATGCTTCTAATCCAGGTACGGGCGCATCTGCCGCGATGAAATTATTGTCTGACCCTGATGTTGTTGCTGCAAGTGGCCATTGGAATAGTCCTGTTGCAAATGCAACCATTCCTATTTTTAAAGATGCAGAGGTGCCTTTGGTAATTTGGGGTGCTATCGGTGAAAGCCTTACTAGCGCAGAAAATTATCCTACCATAACTAGAGTTTGTCCTACTTTAAAACAAGAAAATATTCCTTTGGCAAAGTTTGTTATGGATGATTTAGGATATAAAAAATGGTCAATAATTTCTGATACAAGTACATATGGGAAGAATAATACTTCTGCCTGGACAAGCGAACTTAAACAACGTAGTGGAATGAAATTAATTTCCCTTGATGAAGTTCAGGTGGGACAGACTGATTTCAAGGCTATATTATCGAAAATAAAAAGTCTGAATCCTGATGCTGTTTATTTTGGAGGAGTAGTAATGGAAGGGGCTTTAATTAGAAGACAAATGAATGATGTTGGAATGGGAGATACTTTATTAGTAGGTATTTCAGGCATCGCCGATGATAAATTTATCGAAGTCGCTACTCCTGAAGTTGCAGAAGGTACTGTTTGTACAACTCCTGGGAAAGCTTTGGATAAATTGGCAAAAGGACAAGAATTTATGGAAAATTACAAAAAAATTGGCTACAAAGAGCCATACGGAGCATATGGACCATATGCCTATGATGCAGCTAATGTAATATTGATGGCTTTAAAAGAGGTTGGACCAGATTCCGCTAAATTAATAGAAGCTATCACTAAAGTTAATTTAGATGGATTATTGGGAGTTACCTCCTTCAATGAAATTGGACAAACAAATAATACTTTATCCACCATTCTTGTTGTAGATGACGGCGTATGGGTAGATTATAATGATTCCCAATACAAATCAGGAAAAAAATCTTTATAAAAAATTTGATAACAAAAATACTAAGTAATAAATAAAAGAATCTTACCCCTCAAATTTAATATTCAGTATATAGGAAAATAGAAATTGATTTAGTTTGGCAAGGAGGAACAATTAATGGGATTATTAAGTGAGCAAATTATGAATGCATTGCTTTTAGGATGCACTTATACATTAGTGGCAATTGGATTCTCGTTATTTTTTGGTGTTGTAGATGTAGTAGTATTTTGTGGAGGGGATATTGCTATCTTTGGTTCTTTTGCTGTATTAATATTTTATAAATTATTTACAGCGACAGGACTAACAACTTTTTTGCCTTATTGGCTATTTATATTGTTAATAGTGATTTGCGGAATGATTCTTGGTGCAATATTTGGAAAAGTTGTGCATTTAGTCTCTATAAAACCATTTGAGCGCGCCTCAGAATTGATGCCTCTTTTAAGTACTATTGCCTTCGGTATTTTTATCCGAGAATTAATAGGGCTTTTTTATCCTCAAGGACGTAATCCTCAGGTGTTTCCCGATATGCTGCCTAAAGGTTGCATAAAAGGGAATTATTTACTGTCGTATAAAAATCTTTTTATCATTGGAATTACTTTTATTATAATTGCGGTTTTATTTATAATAGTCAATAAGACAAAATTAGGTTTGTCCATGCAGTCATTAGCTCAGAATAAAGAAGTTGCTGCCATGATTGGGGTTAATACTCCGCTGATTATTAGTGTGACTTTTATAATAGGAGGAACAATATTGGCAATTGGCGGATTTCTTATTGGCTCTTATTATAATATAGTAAGATTTGATATGGGTTCTATGTATGGATTGATGGGTTATAGTGCAGCAGTTGTTGGCGGATTAGGAAATATTTATGGTGCTATAGTTGGTGGAATGTTGCTTGCTTTTGCCGAAACGTTTATGACTGCATATATCCCGGGGGGCACTGCTTATGCGAAAGTATTTTCATTTTTAATAGTTATTTTGTTCATGATTTTCAAATCAGAAGGAATTATTGGGCAAAAGACCATAGAAAAAGTATAGAAAATTTACATACTTATTAATTGCATATTTTATGATTTACTTTTTAAAATATAGATCATTTATCGAGAGAGGAGATAGAAAAAGCAGTGAAAACCTTTATAGAAAAAGCAAGAGAAAATCCTATTTACACTGTATTAATGAATGTTTTAATTTTTACTTGTTTGTACTTAATTATTACTACTACATTTTGGCTAAGCATATTATTAATAGCATTTGCATTTTTAGCACTTTTATATTTGGAAAAGAGAAAATTGTTAGAAACTATTTTTGAAATATATTCAAAATATAAGAAAGAGGCATGGATATCTTTAATTGTCTTATTAATTGTTTTTCCTTTTACTATATTTAAGAACTCTTATTTTTTGCATATGGCTTTTATGGCTTGTGTGTATTCCATAATTGCCCTAGGGTTAAATCTTCAAATGGGCAGTACTAATATGGTAAATTTTGCTCCTGCTGCATTTTTTGGCACAGGAGCTTATACTACAGCAATTTTATCAACCAGATATGGAGTTAATCCTTGGATATCTTCTATTTGCGGGATAATTTTAGCAATTATTATAGGTTATCTTATCGGATTGCCGACTCTAAAAACAAAGGGATATTATCTTTCTTTGATAACTTTAGCTATGCAAACAATTTTTAGTCTGTTGATTGTAAATACTGATTGGTTGGGCGGACCCAATGGTATTCCCGGCATACCTCCTTTTAGCATAGGAAGCCATTCTTTTAGAAGCAAGCTCCTCATATTTGGAAATAAAATTCCCTATGGAATACATTACTATTTTTTAGGAGTAATCGTATTGATTTTCTGTGCCCTATTCGCTTCGCGTTTATATAATTCACGAATAGGATTAGCTTGGAATGCAATTGGGAGTGATGAAACTTCCGCAATATGCCAGGGAATAGATGTGCCCAATAGCAAACTTCTTGCCTTTTGTATAGGAGCTTCATTTGCCGGGGCTGCAGGAGCCCTTTATGCTCATTATGTTAGTTTTATCGGCTATCAAGATTTTGATTTTACGAAATCGCTAACAATAATCTGTATGGTCATATTGGGCGGGATGGATAATGTAGCCGGAGCAATTACTGGTGCTGTTTTCTTAACCTTAATAGATGAAAAATTAAGGGAACTCTCGGGCTATAGGATGCTTTTATATGCAAGTATTTTAATAGTAGTATTAATTGTGCGCCCAGAAGGCATGATACCAAAGAGAATAAGAAAGTATTTGCCCCATTTTAAGAAAAAGAAACAGTTAGCGTAGATAAAACCTTACATATTATTTAGGGGAGGGGAAAATTGTATGAAAGAATTGCTGCGTACCGATAAAGTTGGAATAAATTTTGGAGACTTGTGGGCAGTAAAGAATATTGATTTTACCATCAAAGAAAAAGAAATTATTGGACTAATTGGCCCGAATGGTTCTGGAAAAACGACATTTTTTAATTTAATAAGTGGGATATATGCTCCTACAAAAGGTAAAATATATTTTAAAGATAAGGACATAACAGGTTTATTACCAAATCAGATTAAAAAAAGAGGAATTTCCCGTACTTTTCAAAGTAGTAGGCTTTGCTGGGATTTAAGTGTATTAGACAATGTATTATCAGGACTTCAATCAGAATGGAAGACAAATTGGAAGACAATCTTATTTAATATTAAGAAATCAGACCAAGAAATAAGTGACGGCATTGATAAAGCAATTAATTTATTGGGATATTTCAATAAAGATTTAGTTGATAAAAAGTTCGAACAGGTTAAAAATATTCCTCATATAGATAGAAGAAGAATAGAAATATGTCGAGCTTTAATCTCAAAACCTGACCTTCTGCTATTAGATGAACCTTCGGCAGGGCTTAACAATGAAGAAACATCAGAAATGATGAAACATATCAAAAATGTTCAAGAAAGAAATAAAAAGATTAGCATAGTAATTATTGAGCATGATATGTCGGTAATTTCAGATGTTAGTGATTTTGTAATTGTATTTAATGCTGGCCAGGAGATTGCAAGGGGAAAGTTTGAAGAAATTTCAAAAGAGAAAAATGTTCGCCTTGCTTATTTGGGAGGCACACAGTAATGCTTAAAATTAATAATGTTTCTACAGTTTATGACAGAATTCCTATGTTACAAAAGGTTAACTTTGAAATAAATAAAGGTGAAATTGTCTGTATTTTAGGGGCGAATGGCGGAGGAAAGACAACCACGTTAAAAACTATTTTAGGTTTAGTAAAACCTATTGAGGGTACAATTACCTTCTATGATAAGAGAATAGACATCATCCCTTCTTATAAAATTGTACAATTGGGAATTTCTATTGTTCCGCAAGGAGGAGGAGTTTTCCCAAAAATGACAGTGGAGAAAAATCTTATAATGGGAGCATATTTTGAAAAAAACAAAGATGTAATAAAAGATCGTTTGGAAGATATTTATAAACTGTTTCCTCGATTAAAGGAAAGATGGAACCAAAAAGGCGGAACCTTAAGTGGCGGCGAGAGGACCATGCTTGCCATAGCCCGAGGATTGATTTCAGATCCAAAATTACTATTAATGGACGAACCTTCTTTGGGTTTGGCTCCGGTTTTAGTTGATGAAATTTTTGAATATATAAAAAACATAAATGAAAATAATAAAATAACAATTCTTCTGGTAGAACAAAACGCTAATAAGGCTCTTATGGTTGCCAATAGGGGATATATTATGCAAAAGGGAGAGATAATTTTTAACGGAACAAAAAGCGAATTAGAAGAAAATGATATTATTAAAAAGTCATATATGCAAGTGTAATTTAAGATATTTTAATCTAGCGGGAAATCCCCATCTGTAAAGGTGAGGATGAGAGCATTTTCCTGTTTCTTCCGTTCGTACTTTGCTATAATGGAAACATGAAATTATATAAAGCAGCTCATACCGTAACAAGACCCAATATCATATTGTCTGGATAACCCGATACCGAAGAAAGATTTTAGTAACCGGGATAAAAAGTTATCTGAAAATAAAACTTCAGGAAATAAAAAAATATTATCCTGATTGGGAATATATAGAGATAGGAATAAAGAAAGATCACGTTCATTTATATATGGTCATTCCCCCAAAATATGCCGTAAGCAAAGTAGTGAAAACCATCAAAAAGAATACCAGCAAATCTCTAAACAGGAAGCTTGCCTTCTTGAAAAAGATGTATTGGGACAGAAAAGGCATTTGGGGCAGAGGATATTTTGTATCTACGGTAGGGATAAACGAAGAAGTGATCCGAAGATACGTCCAATCACAAGAAAAGGAAGAAACAGGACAAGCAAAGCTTGATTTTTGAACGTACCACGCCTGTAAAGGCGTGGGAATTGATTGAAAAACATTTTTTAGCAGGAAGTATGGGGCCAAAAATGAAAGCTTGTTTAAGATTTTTAGAAAATGGAGGGAAGAAAGCAATAATTACCTCTTTATATAAGGCCTTAAAAGCATTTGAGGGAAAAAGTGGAACGGTTATAGAAAAATAAAATAATAGGGTAAAGATTATTAGAAAACACGATGTTATGCTATTATAGGATTAATATAATAAGTTAAGATATAAAAAAATAAATTAAGGAGTTAGTAAAATGTTAAAAGGAAAAGATATTTTAAATACTGCTCAATTTACACTTCAGGAATTAAATTTGATTATGAATACCGCCGCAAATTTTGAAAAAAAGGTTAAAGATGGAGAAATTATTAGAAATATGGAAGGACAGGTAGTCGCCAGTTTATTTTTTGAACCAAGCACAAGAACCCGCCTTTCTTTCGAAACTGCTATAAATAGATTAGGAGCTCGAGTAATTACTATAGCTAATGCAGCCAGTTCTTCTGTGGCTAAAGGCGAATCTTTGGCGGATAGTATCAGAACAGTGGATGGCTATGTTGATGTTATTGTTATGCGCCATCCTATGAAGGGGTCAGCCCAGATTGCCGCTGACAATGCGGAACATCCTTTTATTAACGCTGGTGATGGAACTGGTCAACATCCTACCCAGGCCCTTTTAGATCTTTATACTATTCGTAAAGAAAAAGGTATTTTAGGCGGGCAAACTATTACCTTTTTAGGTGATTTAAAAAATGGAAGAACAGTTCATTCTTTAGGATATTTTATGGCTTTATGTAAAAATAAAATGATTTTTGTTTCTCCAAAATCTTTAAAAATGCCCGCAGAAATAACTGCAGATTTAAGGAATAGAGGGGCAGAAATTGAAGAGACAGAAAATTTAAAGGAAGCTCTATCAGTTAGTGATATGGTTTATGTTACCCGAATTCAAAGAGAACGTTTTGCAGATTCAGCAGAATATGAGAGAGTAAAGGGTTCTTATATAGTGAATATGAATATGATTAATCAAGCTAAAAAGGGCATTACTATTCTTCATCCTCTACCGAGAGTAGATGAAATATCTACTGATGTTGATGATTATGAAGGTGCTGCTTACTTTAGACAAGCCCATAATGGACTTTATGTCAGAATGGCTCTTTTGGCTTTAGTTAGTGGCGGAGTATAAATATTTTAACTTTTATTGTGTGATTGTTACCAAAAAAGTACACAAATAGTAGTGTAGGGCAAATTATTGTGCCCCTACGACATAATAATAACCAAAAAATTATATACAATTTACCATAGATATAATCTGTTGAAAATATTTTTGGCTTTTTGGAAAATAACCATTGTGTTAAATAACAATCAAAATATTTCCAGAAACAGAGAAAATTATGTAAAAACCAAAAAATACAAGTTCAGTAGTAACTAAACGGAAAATGAAACTCCCCCAGCAGGAGCTGGGGGTATCTTAAACCTATGGTAATGTTAATTGCAGTTGCCCTTTGTCTTCTTTTTCTTGATGCTCAACGTAGGCGAGAATTTCCTTTTCATTCAAGCCTATACACGATACACAGTACCCTCTCGACCAGATGCCACCTTTCCTTGCATAGGTTTTTTGCATAAAAGGAAATTTCGCCTTGAGCTTTTTTGCCGACTGTGTTTTGATATACTGAATTGCATCGGCAACTGCAATTCTGGGAGGTATCACGACTACCATGTGAACATGATCCTCTTGTACACTAAGCTTTACTACCTCGATATCGGGATAAAGTTCTGGGATATGCGAAAGTATTTTTTCCGTATATTCCCTTACTCCTTTTGCAAAGATTTTTCTCCGATATCTCGGTATCCAGACGAGGTGGTATTCTGTTTTGTAGATAGTATGGGCACTTTTTCTGAATCTCATGCTCCATTATACCAAATGCCATCTCGTCTGGATAGCCACTACATCACCAGACAGGAGTCTGGTGTTTTATGTGGCTTAATAAAAGAGCTTCTATTAAAAAGACCATTTAGTTTTTGCAATATCGAACCTAATTCAGGTGCCTTTGATATTTTAGTTGATGCTGATTATACTACAGAAAAATTATTATGAATGAGATAAATAATACCCTTATTTTTTTAGTATTATAATGGAACAATGTGCTATAATATGGAACTATTTAATTAACTTATATCAAATTTAAAAAGAAAAAGTAAAATATTTACATACAATTTGTAAGATTTATATTCAACTAAAAATTATTTAATAAAATCTTGGAATTTAAAAAAATAAAGGGGATTTTAAAAATGCAATATAGAATTGAGAAAGATAGCTTAGGAAAAATTAAGCTTCCTAAAGATAAATTGTGGGGAGCACAAACCCAGAGAAGTTTCCAAAATTTTAAAATTAGGAAAGGTTGTATGCCTATTGAAGTTATTCACGCTTTTGCTATTTTAAAAAAGGCAGCAGCGTTAACCAATATGGAATTATCACAATTAGACAGGAAAAGGGTGATAGCGATTGCCAAAGTATGTGACGAAATTAAGGAAGGTAAATTAGACGATAATTTTCCCCTGGTTGTATGGCAGACCGGAAGTGGCACACAAACCAATATGAATGTAAACGAGGTTATTGCTCATCGGGCTAATCAGATTATTGGAGAAGATATAGTTCATCCCAATGATCATGTTAATAAAGGTCAAAGTTCGAATGATACTTTTCCTACTGCCATGCATATTGCAGCAGTGACAGAATTAGAAGAAAGGTTATTGCCGTCAATACGATTATTAAAAGATGCTTTAAAAAAGAAAATTAATGAAAATAAAGATGTGATAAAAACAGGACGTACCCACTTGCAGGATGCTACTCCTATAACCTTGGGGCAGGAAATAAGTGGCTGGCATAGAATGATAGAACGAAGCGAAGAGATGATTAAAGAAGGAATTTAAAAACTCGCAGATTTAGCCTTAGGTGGAACTGCTGTAGGTACCGGTTTAAATACTCATTCGGAGTTTGGCGATAGAATAGCTAAGAAAATTTCCGAGCTTACTTTAAAAGATTTTAAGTCAGCACCCAATAAATTTCATTCCTTAACCAGTTTGGATGAATTAGTATTTGCTCACGGTGCCCTTAAAGCATTAGCAGCTGATATGATGAAAATAGCCAATGATATTCGTTGGTTAGCTAGTGGACCTCGCTGTGGAATCGGTGAGCTAATTATTCCTATCAATGAACCCGGTAGTTCTATTATGCCGGTAAAGTAAATCCTACACAATGTGAATCTGTCACTATGGTGGCTATTCAGGTGATGGGGAATGATGTAACTATTGGAATTGCTGCCAGTCAGGGTAATTTTGAATTAAATGTATTTTTACCTGTTACCATATATAATTTTCTCTAATCTGTAGGACTACTGTCTGATAGCCTTCCTTTACGAATAATTTAGTAGTTGGAATTAAACCAAATAAAGAAGGAATTGACTATTATTTAAAGAATTCCCTGATGTTGGTTACTGCTTTAAATCCTATTATCGGTTATGATAATTCTGCAAGAATTGCCAAAAAGGCTCATAAAGAAGGGATTACTTTAAAAGAGGCAGCAATAAAATTAAATTTATTAACGGAAGAAGAATTTGATAAAGTGGTTGGCCCTACTAAAATGGTTTAAATTAAATCAAAATATTGATTTTTTATTATATTTTAAAAATGGAGATAGGAGGAATTTAAAATCATGAATTATCAAATTGAAGAAGATTTATTAGGAAAAAAGAAAGTTCCAAAAGATGCATATTATGGAGTTCAAACTCTGAGAGCTATGGAAAATTTTCGCCTAACAGGATATAAAATGGATAATGCTTTAATTAAAGCATTGGGAATAGTTAAAAAGGCTGCTGCAAAAGCAAATATGATGGTTGGTTTACTTGATGAAAAACGTGCTAGGGCTATAATGAGTGCCAGTCAGGAAGTAATTGATGGTAAACTTAATGATGAATTTTTATTAGACCCAATTCAGGGAGGCGCTGGTACTTCCATGAACATGAATGTCAATGAAGTCATCGCTAATCGAGCTATAGAGCTGTATGGAGAAGGAAATAGAGGTGATAATTCAATAATTTCACCTTTAACCCATGTTAATATGTCTCAATCAACTAATGATGCTGTTCCTACTGCCATAAGAATTGCTCTTTTATTAAAATCTAAAGAGTTGTTAAAAGCTACGGAGAGAGTAGAAAATGATTTTAAAGAAAAAGCCAGAGAATTTGATCATGTTTTAAAGATGGGAAGAACTCAATTAGAAGATGCTGTTCCCATTAGATTGGGGCAGGAATTTTCAGCTTATGCCAAGCGTAACTAAAAGATCAAGAGAAAGAATGAGTGTAGCAATTAATAAGCTAAAAACAGTAAATATGGGAGCAACTGCTATTGGAACTTGTCTTAATGCTAATTCTCAATACATTTTATTAGTAATAGAAAATTTAAAGGAAATATCCGGTTTTGATATAACTCTTGCTGAGGATTTAATTGATGCGACACAAAATACAGATGTCTTTGTAGAAGTTTCTTCTGCTATCAAGACATGGGCAGTTGTAATATCTAAAATTAGTAATGATTTAAGATTGATGGGATCTGGGCCTAGATGTGGTTTAGGGGAAATAAATTTGCCTGAAGTACAGCCAGGATCCTCAATTATGCCTGGTAAAGTTAATCCAGTTATACCCGAAGCAGTTAATCAAGTTGCTTTCCAGGTTATAGGAAATGATTTAACTATTAACTTAGCTGCTGAGGCCGGACAGCTGGAATTAAACGTAATGGAACCGGTATTAGTATTTAATTTAATGCAGACCTTTGATATAATGACTAATGCTCAAAATATGTTTGTAGAAAAATGTGTTAATAATATAACTGTTAACGAGAAAACATGCAAAGAATTTGTAGAAAAAAGTATAGGAATAGTAACTGCTTTAAATCCACATATCGGATATGAGAAAGCATGTCTGGTGGCTAAAGAAGCTTTAAAAACCAACAAAAGTATACGAGAGATTGTTTTAGCTCATAAATTTTTGGAAGAAGGAAAATTGAATAAAATTCTTGACCCTTACGAAATGACTGAAGTAGGAATTGCCGGAAAAGAATTGTTAGAAAAAAGAATAATTAGAAAGAATTATGAAGATTATAGGAGATAACAAATTATGCTATGTTTGTAAAACCTGTCAATTAATCTGTTCCTTTCATCACACCAAGTCTTTTAGCCTCAAAAAGTAGTATTTAAGTTACTTATAATCCTCAGAAAGGTGCTATAAAGTGGCATTTGAATTCAACTTGTGATCGGTGTATTGATAAGAATAAGCTTTTATGTGTTAAATTCTCTATTTATAGGAGACTTAAACTAGAAGAGTAAGAAAAATGTTTAAAAAAAGAGAGATTAAAGGTTATCTTGCAAGTAACAGGTAAAATTTTGCGAATAGACTTGTCAAATAAAAAGATATGGAGTGAAGAAACTAAACCTTGTATATAAAAAACATTAGGTAATAGAGGAATAAATTCTTTATTTATGATAAATGAAATAATTCCTCTAACAGATATTTCCAGTATGCAGAAAGGAACAAGGGCTTTTTATTTGTGATTATTAGATGTATACTTTTTATGGAAATAAGTAAAGGAAAATATAAAGACAATAAAGGTTAAGGTTTTTGGATTAATACTATTATGGGACATGCTTGTCGATTTGATATTTCCGATCCGGAAGCTCTGGTAAAACCTTGCTTGCGTACTAATAAATTAGGATTAGATGGTGATTATGGTGGTGGCGGGTTATCCTGGATTTTTGAATTATATGAAAAAGGCATCATAACTAAAGAAGATACTGATGGTGTAGAATTAGACTGGGGTAATAGCGAATCTTTGATAAAAATGATTAAAAAATTAGCCTATAGAGAAGGAATTGGTAATTTATTAGCTGATGGAATGGTAGAAACAGCAAAAAAAATTGGTCGTAACTCAGAATATTATCTTATTCAAGTGAAAGGACAGCCTTCAATCGAGCCTTTTCGTGTTCCTAAGGGTTGGGCGCTTGTAGTATCTACTTCGCCTGTGGCAGAAAGACATTTAAGAGGAGTAACTATTGGGAAGTAATAGATATGATCCTAAACCGTAATTGGGTAATTTTAGCGTGACTGATTACCCAAACCAAGCGAACGGAGTAGTATAGCAAGGGGAAACTAAAGAAATAGAAGATAATTTTAGTGTCTCTACTCACGTGTGGAAACCTGGTCTGGAGCTAATTTTCTTACTATAAGTGACTTTGCGGAATTAATTAATTCCTGAATGGGAATTAATTTAACAGAAGAAGAGTTAATGAATAAATATGCGGTCATAGGAAGAAATCTTGAAATTGCGTTCAATGCTCTTCACACCGATATGACTCGCGAAGATGACCTTCCTCTAAAGAGGTTTATGAAAGAAGAAGTGAAATCCAGCCCTTATAAAGAGTCTAAGATTGATGTAAATAAATATAATGATATGCTTGATGAGTTCTATGAATTATGGGGATTAGATAAAAAGACCGGTAAACAGACCAGATCAGGATTGGAGAAGATTGGGTTAAAAGATATTGCTGAAAAATTAGCAGAATATGATAAATTAATTAATAAATAATATTAGTATGTTTTTTAGGAGGTTTATTTTGAAAATATTGTGCATAAATCCTAACAGTTCGCAAGAAGTTACGGCAGGTATTGAAAGTGTTTGTAAAAATTATGCTTTACCAACTACAGAAAATAAAAGTAAAATGCATTAGAGAGGCTCCACCGGGTATAGAAAAGTATCACGATGCCACCATCTCTGAAAAGTATTTATTAGAAAAATTTGAAGAATAGAAAGAGCGGTATGATGGATCTATTGTACTTGTTATAGTGATGTAGGTGTCGACTTGCTTAGGGAAATGACTTCTAAACCAGTCATCGGGATAGGAGAAGCTTCTTTACTTTTTACTTCAGTATTAGGACATAAATTTAGTATTTTATCCTTAAAAAAGAAAATTTTAGCTAAGAAATAAGACTTGGTTAGAAAATATGGTTTTGAAAAACGTTGTGCATCTATTCGAGCTACTGGATTAGGAATTGTTGCGATTGATAAAGAGAAAAGAGAAAAGCTTGTACAGGAAGGGATAAAAGCTGTAAAAGAAGATGGTGCTGAAGTATTAATTTTGGGTTGTGCAGGAATGGCAGGTATCGATAAAAAAATTGAAAAAGAAGTTGGAGTTCCAGTTATTGATGGCGTGGTAAGTGCATTAATGATGATGGAATCACTTATCAGGTATGGAGTATCAACAAGTAAAGTGGGAAAATATTCTTAAGTAAATTAAAATAAAAATGAAATATTTTGTTAATTTATAATTAACTCCATGCTTGAATTATTTGAATTATAAAGTAGAAATTATAGTAAAACTATCATTTATAGAAAATAAGAAAAAATTATGTAAATAGATAAATATAGAGAGTAAAATAGTATTAGGAGGACGAATTATGGGAAAATATGATTTAGTTATTAAATCTAATAAGGTATTTATCAATGATGGTCTAATTGATTGTAATATAGGGATAAAAAATGGAATTATTGCTACTATAAGTAAAGAAGATTTAAAGGCAGAAAAAGTGATTGATGCGAAAGGTAAAATGGTGTTGCCTGGTACAGTGGATCCTCATGTGCATATTCGAGCTCCCGGGCATGATGAAAGAGAAACTTTTGAGAGTGGTTCAAAAGATGCAGCATTAGGTGGAGTTACGACAATTATTGAAATGCCTATCTCTGTTCCTCCTCCGCATTCCCCCGAAATTGTAAAAAGAAGAATGGATATTGCAGATAAAGAAGCTGTGGTCGATATGGCTTTTTTTGGAGCTGCAGGAACGGATTGCCTGGATGATGTTATCCCCTGTGCAAAATCCGGTATTGTTGCCTTTAAAACTTTTTTACACGAAGCTCCTCCGGGGAGAAAAGAGGAATTTATCGGTCTTACTGCTCCAAATACAGGTGACCAATATGAGCTAATGGAAAAAGTAGCTCAGACGGGAGTAATGATAGGTTTTCACGCAGAAAACAATGATATGATAAATAAAAATATTGCACGCTTAAGGAGTGAAGGCAAAATCTCTCCCATATATCACGGCAAATCACGGCCTCCGGTGGTAGAGATAGAGACAGCATCTAAAATTCTACTTTTTGCAGAAAAGACCGGGGCAAAAGTAGAAATATGCCATATTACTACTCCGGAAGTAGTAGAATTAATAAATGAGGCGAAATGTAAAGGCGTATATGCTATTGCCGAAACCTGTCCCCATTACTTATTTCTTAATGAGAATGCTCTTAATAAAGTAGGAGTATTTGCCAAGTGCAACCCTCCTTTAAGGAGTGAAGAAGAACGGCAGGGGATGTGGGAAATGGTAAATGACGGAAGTATCGATATTATCGGAAGTGACCATGCACCATATACCAAAGAGGAAAAAGAGAGAGGTAGCGAAGATATATTTGTGCCTCCTGCTGGATTTCCAGGTTTATCCACCAGATTACCCCTGCTTTTCACAGCAGTAAAAGAAGGAAAGATACAGCTGGATAGAATGGTCGAACTTATTTGTGAAAATCCGGCAAGAGTGTTTGGTTTGTATCCCAAAAAAGGTACTATTGCTCTCGGTTCAGATGCAGATTTTGTAACCTTCGATCCTGACAAAAAAGATGTCATTTCCAAGAATAACATGTTTACCAAATGCAGAGACAGTGCCCTGGTATATGATGGATGGGAAGTTTACGGTAAACCGGAAATGACTATAGTTAGAGGGAAAGTGGTTTTTGATGATGGTAAAATAGCCGTTTCTCCGGGATACGGAGAAATTATAAAAGTATACAGAAGTTGATGTTTTTTAATTATAAAGAAGAGAATAGTTAAAATAAAAATAATATGATTTAAAGTAATATTTTTTAATAAAATTGTAAGTAATCTTTAGTGAAAAGCGAGGAAGAATAAATGGATAAACTTAATTTGCAGAAATTAGAAGAACTAAATAATCGGCATGTTGTAAAAGTAGTAGAAGAAGCTGTCCGGCTTTGTAAACCGGCAAAAGTAGTTGTGATAACTGATTCAAAAGAAGATGTCAATTATGTAAGAGAATTAGCACTTGCTGTTGGAGAAGAAAAAGAATTGAAAATGGAAGGTCATACTATCCATTTCGATGGCTATTATGACCAGGGTAGAGACAAAGACAATACCAAATATTTATTGTCAAAAGATGTAGACTGGGGAATAAAAATAAATTCGATGAAAAAAGATAAAGGTTTGAAAGAAATATATTCTTTCCTTGATGGTAGTATGACCGGGAAAGAAATGCTGGTAAGATTTTTTTCTCTTGGTCCCACTAATTCGGTATTTTCCTTGAAAGCCCTGCAGATTACCGATTCTGCCTATGTTGCCCACAGTGAAGACCTACTATATCGACAAGGGTATGAAGAATTTAAAAAACTTAACGGTTCACCAGATTTCTTTTTCTTCCTCCACTCTGCCGGAAGGTTAGAAAACGGAGTAAGTGTAGATATAGATAAACGAAGAATCTATATTGACCTGGAAGAAAACAGAGTTTATTCAGTAAATAATCAGTATGCCGGTAACTCTTTAGGACTAAAAAAATTAGCTTTCAGGTTAGCTATCAATAAAGCTCAAAATGAAGAATGGTTAGCGGAGCATATGTTTGTAATGGGTGTACATGGTCCCAAAGATCGGGTTACCTATTTTACCGGTGCCTTCCCCAGTGGTTGTGGAAAGACCAGCACCGCCATGATCCCCGGTCAATCTGTAGTCGGTGATGATATCGCCTACCTCAAGAAGATTAATGGGGTAGTAAGAGCGGTAAATGTTGAGAATGGCATATTTGGTATTATCCGGGATGTAAATCCTCAGGATGACCCTTTAATATATCAAGCCTTAACTACGCCAAGGGAAATGATTTTTTCCAATGTACTAATTAATGATGGCATACCTTACTGGTTGGGCATGGGGAAAGATATACCAGATAAAGGCATTAATCATTCTGGAGAATGGTTTAAAGGTAAAAAAGATAGTAAAGGTAATGTTATTGACTGCTCCCATAAAAATGCAAGATATACCATAAGATTAAATGCCTTAGAAAATGTCGACCCCAAGGCCAATGACCCGGCAGGTGTACCGGTGCAGGCAATTATCTATGGGGGAAGAGATTCTGATACCACTATGCCCATAGTAGAATCTCTCAGTTGGTCCCATGGAGTCTTTTTTGGGGCTACCGTAGAATCAGAGACTACCTCTGCCACTATCGGTGCCCAAGGGATAAGGAAACACAACCCGATGGCCAATCTTGACTTTATCTCGGTACCTTTTAATACCTACATAGAAAATCACCTAAAATTTTCTTATGGTCTTAAAGAAGTTCCCAAAATTTATACTACCAATTATTTCTTAAAAGACGAATCTGGCAATTATTTAAATAGTAAATTAGATAAAAAAGTATGGCTTCTCTGGGCTGAGGGGAGAGTTTACGGTGAATACGAAGCCATTGAAACTCCCGTTGGCCTAATACCAAAATACGAAGATTTAAAAACCTTATTCATCCGTGAGCTGGATAAAGATTATACTAAGGCTGAATACATTCAACAATTCTCCTTAAGAGTAGTAAAATACCTGGAGAAAATGGAAAGGATGAGCAAAATCTTTAGAAATATCCAAATGCCCTCAGCCTTTACCGAAGAGTTAAAGACACAGACCGAGAGATTAAAATTAGCGAAAACAAAATATGGAGAGGACATAATTTCTCCTTTTAAGTTTTTAGATATATAAAAAATAAATAATAGATTCTTGTATTTAAAAAAACTACAGAAAAATAAATTTAAATAAAGGGGGGCAGAGAAATCTGCCCCCCTTCTGCGAGAACTAACTATCTATCTTCAGTTTTATCCGCATAATTTATACCACTTCAAAAAAATATTAATATTTTTTTCAAAAAAAGAAGGATTTTTAAAATTTATGTCGTATATAGGATATAAAAGTGGGTCACCCAGTGACTCAATTATCCAAATAAAGAGGCGAAGTAGTGTTTAAAGAAATTACTCCTGTTCGTTTGTATGAGAGTGTAATAGAGCAAATTATGGATTTAATTGAAAATAATGAATTAAAACCAGGGGATAAACTTCCTCCAGAGAGAAAATTGGCTGAAAAGCTATCAATCAGTAGAAGTTCTTTACGGGAAGCCTTTAGAGTTTTGGAATCACGGGGTCTGATTAAGAGTAAACCTGGTGGAGGAAGATATATTCGAGAGATAAGAAAAAATGGCCATAATAATACAGAAAATATTATCTTAAGTTTAGAAAAATCTTCTATTTTAGAACTTTTGGAAGCAAGAGAGATGTTTGAGGTAAAGATTGTTGAGGTTGCTGCCCAGAGGGCTACTCCTGAAGATATAGATTTAATTGAAAAAGCTTTAAATAAAATGGGCGAGGAAGAAGAACTGAAAGATGATAAAAAAACAGAATCGGATACCGAATTTCATTTGGCTATTGCCAGTGCATCTCACAATTTTGTTTTCATTAATATAATACGATTGCACCTGGATTTATTAAAAGAGACTCGAGAAAAGACCTGGCAAATACCAGGAAGACGAGAAAAGCAAAAACAGGAGCATATAGCGATATTTCAAGCTATTAAAGAACATAATAGCAAAAAAGCTGGCGAAGCTATGCTGAAACATTTAAGGAGCATAAGAAAAGTTGTAGTTGGAATATAAATAGGAAATTTGTCATTACGGAACGAAGTAAGCCTGCCCTTGCGAAAGCAGGGGAAGTAATCTCAAATGAGATTGCCACACTCCGATAAATCGGAGCTCGCAATGACAGATTCTAATAGGCAGGGGAAGAATAAAAAAATAGCTCGAGGATTAAGAAAAATGCAAGCGAGTAATTAAAGGATGAAAATTGTTAGTAAAAGTGAGGAGATATATATAATGAAAGAGATAAGAGTTTTATCACCCGTAGGTATGTTGGGGTATGGTTTCCCAGCAGAATCTTTTCAGAAAGGTTTAGAAAAGAAACCCCATGTTATTGCTGCTGATGCCGGCTCCACAGACGCCGGTCCCCATAAATTAGGAGCAGGAGTAGGTATTGTAAGCAAAGAAGCAACCAAAAAAGACCTTACCTTAATGTTAACTGCCGGATGCGAACATAAAATTCCGGTTATTATCGGTTCTGCGGGAGGTTCCGGTGCCGAAGTCCATCTTAATTGGACTTCAGAAATAGTAAAAGAAATTGCTAAAGAGAAAAACCTACACTTTAAGATGGCCTTGATTCATGCCGAAGTTGAAAAAGATTATCTTAAAAAGAAGTTAGCCCAAGGGAAAATAAAACCTTTAGGTCCTGTCCCTGAATTAACTGCTAAAGATATAGAAGAAGCTACTCGAATTGTGGCGGTAATGGGCACACACTCTCATATAAAAGCCTTAGAGATGGGGGCAGATGTTATTATTGCCGGTCGTTCCAATGATCCGGCTATGTTTGCTGCTCTTCCCATTAAGGAAGGATATGACCCCGGACTGGCTCTACATATGGGAAAGATTTTAGAATGTGGAGCTATGGCCTCCACTCCCGGGACCACCTCTGATTGTATGATGGCATATTTAAGAGAGGATTGTTTTATAGTAGAACCTCCTAATACCATACGAAAATGTATACCCAGCACAGTAGCTGCCCATACTCTATACGAAAAGTCGAGCCCTCTGCATATTATTGGCCCGGAAGGGGTAGTTGATGTTACCGGATGTAAATTTGAGCAATATAGTGAAAGGGCAGTAAAAGTATCGGGCTCTAAACTAAAGAAGAATGAAACTATTAATATAAAACTTGAAGGCGCCAGCAAAGTAGCTTATCGGACTATATGTATCGCTGGCTTGAGAGACCCAATTATGATTAAACAGATTGATGAATGTGAAAAACACGTTCGTGATACTGTACTTACTTACTTTAGCAATATTTCTCCGGAAGATTATAGCCTAATCTTTCATATTTACGGGAGAAACGGAGTAATGGGAGAATTAGAACCCCGGAAAGAAATTACCTCTCACGAACTTTGTCTTATTTTGGAAGTTGTGGCCAAAGACCAGGAGCTGGCCAATACTATTTGTGCTTTTGCTCGTTCTACTTTAATGCATTATTCTTACAAGGGGCGCGTTGCCACTGCCGGTAATTTAGCTTTTCCTTATGCTCCCTCGGATATACCTACCGGAGCGGTGTATAGATTTAATGTTCATCACTTGGTAGAAGTCGATGACCCCGACGAACTTTTTTCCATAGAAATGGTAGAAGTTTAAAATAATAAAAAGTTTAAAAAGGAGAATATATAAATGGCTAAAGAAGTTTCCATTATAGATTTAGTAAAAGTAATTAGAAGTAAAAATGCCGGTCCTTTTGAGTTGACCTTCGATATAATTTTTAAAGATAAAGAGACTTACGAAAAGGTTAAAAAAACCAAAGTAATTACCAAAGAACTTATTGCCAAACTCTACCATGTTCCCATAGAAAAAGTTCTTTATTTTGTAGAATTTGACCCCGCTAATGCTATAAAGGCAACTATTGTAAGGCCGGTAGATTCAGGAAGTATCGGGGAGACCGATGTCTATGGTGCTCAACAACACGCCCCACTTTTAGAAATTAAAATACCTTATGAAGGATAAGGAGAAAAAAATGAGAGAAGATCTATTAAAATTTATACCGGAATTTAATTTAATCAAAGATTCAGATTTAAAAGAAAAAGTTTTAAAAGTTTGGGAGATTGCTCTTACTGCCGGGGGATGGGAAGTGAGTGATTTGCAAAGAATGCCCTTTACTTTATTAATTGAACCCTGTCCTTGTAGCATGATTGAACATATTAGGGGAGTAGTAAATGTTTCGATAGGGGCCGCGAAAGCTCTTCAAAGCATCTATGAAGATAAAGTGAAAATAAATGAGGATTATCTTATTGCTGGGGCATTACTTCACGATATTGGGAAGTTAGTGGAATATAAAGAGGAGAACGGAAAATTCACCCAGAGCAATTTAGGAAAATTAGTTCGTCACCCCATATCCGGAGTGAGCCTTTGTTATAGTCAGGGTATTCCCGAAGAGGTAATGCATATTATCGCCTCTCATTCCTGGGAGGGAGATCGTTCCAAGAGAACTCCGGAAGCCATTATTGTTCACCATGCTGATTTTACCAATTTCGAACAATTTAAATAAGGAGGTTATAGTATGGGAAAGACTTTTGCGGAGAAGATATTAGCCCTTAAATCGGGTAAAGAAAGTGTAGTTACCGGAGAAATTGTGACTGTTTCTCCGGATGTAGTAATGTCCCACGATAATACCGCTGCTATAGCTAAAAAATTCAAACAGATTGGAATTGATAAAGTAAAACATCCGGAGAAGATAGTAATTCCCCTGGATCATTGTGCCCCGGCAGCAACAGAAAAATATGCTTCCAATCATAAAGAGATAAGAGAATTTGTCCGGGAACAAAAAATTAAAAATTTTTATGACATTAATACCGGAGTCTGTCATCAGGTTCTTCCGGAAAAAGGACACATCATCCCCAGGAGTCTAATTTTGGGAGCCGACTCACATACCACTACTTATGGAGCATTTGGTGCTTTTTCAACCGGTATTGGTAGGAGTGAAGTAGCATCAATTTGGGCTACAGATGAAATCTGGCTTAGAGTGCCGGAGACCACCAAGATAAATATTGAAGGAGAAATTCCTACGGAGATATATCCCAAAGATATTATTCTTCATATTATTGGAGATTTAGGTGCAGATGG
This sequence comes from Candidatus Atribacteria bacterium, assembly GCA_003451675.1. Next base: position 12,348 of record DMCY01000006.1, on the reverse strand, counting down.
AGCATTGTATAAAGCAGTAGAGTTTAGCGGAAAAGTAATTAAGGAAATGGATATCGGGGGGAGAATGACTCTATGTAATATGGCAGTGGAGATGGGGGCAAAGATCGGCTACGTAGAACCGGATGAAAAAACTGTACAGTGGCTTGCTGCAAGAACCAATAAAAAATACGAAATAGTAAAGTCAGATGCAGATGCTGAGTATGAAAAAATCATAGATTACGATATAAGTGATTTAGAACCTCAAATTGCCTGTCCTCACACCGTAGACAATGTAAAACCTGTTTCGGAAGTAGCAGGGACCAGAATTGACCAGGCATTAATTGGAACCTGTACCAATGGAAGATTAGAAGATTTAAAAGTTGCCAGTAAAATTCTTCATGGTAAAAAGATTTCTAACGGAGTTAGACTTTTAGTCTTTCCTGCCTCGATGGAAGTCTTTGCCCAGGCGATGGAATTAGGAATCCTTCAGGAATTAGTTAAAAGTGGGGCAGTAATAATGAATCCGGGATGTGGCCCTTGTTTGGGAGCTCATGAAGGGGCCTTGGCCCCCGGAGAGGTTTGTTTGAGTACGGCTAATAGAAATTTTAAAGGGAGAATGGGGTGTAAAGAGGCAGAAGTTTATTTAGCCAGTCCGGCAACTGTGGCGATTTCTTCCCTCTATAGTGAGATTACTGATGTAAGGGGGGATTTAAAATGAGTATTAAAGGGAAAGTATGGAAATATGGTGATAATGTAAATACTGATGTTATCTTTCCGGGCAAATATACTTATACCATAACAGATCCGCAAGAGATGGCTCTTCATGCCCTGGAAGACCTTGATCCGAAGTTTGCTAAAGAAATTAAAAAGGAAGATATTATTGTCGCGGGAAGGAATTTTGGCTGTGGTAGTTCTCGGGAACAAGCCGCAACCTGTCTAAAATATGCTGGCGTGGGAGTAATTGTTGCAAAATCATTTTCCAGAATATTTTTCCGAAATGCTATTAACCAGGGACTTCCCTTAGTTCAGTGCAAAGAAGCTGTGGAAAGTATATCTCCAGACGAGACGATCACCGTTGATTTTGAAAAAGGCAAATTATCTTGTAAAAAAGGAGTTTTTAACTTTCCTCCTTTACCGGAATCTGTTTTAGGAATTCTTAAAGATGGAGGACTTATTCCTCATACTAAAAAAATATTGAAAATAGAGAAGGGAGAATAAAGATGGCAAAATATAAGATAGCCTGGCTGCCAGGTGATGGAATTGGAAATGATGTAATGGAGGCAGCGAAAATTGTATTGGATGAGCTAAAGCTTGATGCTGATTATATATCCGGTGATGTGGGTTGGGAATTTTGGAAAAAAGAAGGAAACCCTTTGCCTGACAGAACTATAAAACTTCTTAAAGAGACTGATTGTTGTCTCTTTGGAGCGATAACTTCCAAACCTAAAGAAGAAGCAGAAAAGGAACTCGCTCCTGAACTTAAAGGAAAAGGCTATGTTTATTCAAGCCCCATTGTAAGACTACGTCAGGAATTTAAGCTACACACTAACCTGAGACCATGTAAGGCCTATAAAGGAAATCCTCTGAATTATAGAGATGATATAGATCTAGTAGTTTTTCGAGAAAATACCGAAGGGCTATACAGTGGAGTAGAATTTCATCCTCTACCCAAAGAGGTAATGGATTCTCTTTTAAAAAATCATCCTAAGATGAAAAGATTTATGGAGACCCCTTTAGAAGATATTGCTCTATCCTGCCGGATTTTTACTAGAAAAGCGTGTCAATCTATTGTTCTACAAGGCTTTGAATATGCAAAGAAGTTTAACGGAAATTCAGTTACTATTATTGAGAAACCAAATGTAATCAGAGAAACCAGTGGATTGATGGTAAAGGAAGCCCGCAAGATTGCCTTAGAATATCCCGGAATCGAACTTTGGGAGACCAATATAGATGCAATGTGTATGTGGCTGGTAAAAAATCCTCAGATTTATAGTGTCCTGGTTTCTTCTAATATGTTCGGAGATATAGTTTCTGATCTTTGTGCCCAATTGATAGGTGGTTTAGGGTTCGCCTCCAGTGCAAATATCGGAGATGATTATGCCCTCTTTGAACCAACTCATGGCTCTGCTCCCAAATATGCAGGGCAATACAAAGTAAATCCCATGGCGATGCTTTTAACGGTTAAATTAATGTTGGATTATTTAGAGGAAAAAGAATTGGCTCAAAGATTAGAGAATGCTATTTCCCAGGTTATTGAGGAAGGAAAAGTCAGGACCTATGATTTGGGAGGAACATCCTCTACTTTAGATGTAGCCCGAGAAGTAGCAAACAAATTATAAAGTGATTAGTGATGGATAATGTATAATGCATGGTTAATTGGTTAATTAGTTTATATAGCGAAAAACGAAAAACCATAATTTAAAATTTAAAACTAAGATAAAAATCAAATCAAAATCAAAAACTGAAAATAAGTTATTTCTATCTAATAACTATAAACTAATGACCATTCACTAACGACTGAAATGACTGGAAGACTGGGTGACTGGTAGACTGGCAGACTAATAAATTAGTTAATCGAAGTAGGCGAGATATCTGTCCTATAAATGAGTAATAAAAATATAATGTATTATATTATCCAATTTAAGGAAGGTGAAAAATGGAGACTATAAGTCAAATATGGGCTAAATTTGCCCCGGGATTAAATTATGAAAATATTCCTTCTGTAGCTTTAGAAGAAGCTAAACGATTTCTTTTAGACAGTATAGGTTGTGCTTTTTCCGCGCTGAATAATAAAGATACTCAAGCAGCTTATAATTATATTCAGGATCTGGGAGGGGAAGAGCAGGCTACTATTATCGGATGGGGAACAAAGGCAAACTTGCCCCAGGCTACTTTAATAAATTCCCTCCTAGTTAGAGCTCTCGATTATAATGATATCTATTGGGAACAGGATCCCTCTCACCCTTCAGATATTATTCCTGCTGTACTTAGTACCGGAGAATTTATGAAAAAAAATGGGAAAGAGGTACTGGTAGGAATAATAATTGCCTATGAATTAGAGATGCGTTTATGTCTGGCTGCTTTCCCGGGAGTTCGAGAGATAGGCTGGCATCATGCAACCCTAACTCAATTGGTAAGTCCGGTAGCAGCTGGAAGGATGTTGGGTTTAAGTGAAAAGGAGATAGTTGCTGCCATAGGCATTAGTGGTTCTTCTCATTTTACTTTAGGGGGAGTAGTGGCCGGTCACCTTACCAATATGAAAAATGCTGCAGATCCTTTCGCTGTGGAGGCAGGTGTACGGGCTGCCCTGTTAGCCAGCAAAGGTTATACCGGTCCGGTAAAAGTATTTGAAGGTAAAGAGGGATTGTTTGAAGTATTGGATAAAGTAAAATGGGATAGAGATATTTTAACCAAAGGATTGGGAGATAAATTTCTGATTAATCAATGTGGTTATAAAGCTTTTCCCACTGAAGCTTTAACTCATCAGCCCATTACTGCTGCTTTAGAAGTTATGCAGGAAAATAGTATTGACCCAAAGGAAGTAAAAGAAGTTTTAGTAGAGACTACTACTCGAGGAGCGGATATTCTCTCTGATCCCAGTAAATATAAACCTACTACTAAAGAGACTGCCGATCACTCTCTCCCTTACTGTATAGCGGTGGCTGTGGCTAAAGGTAATGTTCTGCCTTCTGACTTTGAAGAAAGTACTCTTCGAGATCCCTTTGTCTGGTCATTGCTCGACAAGATTAAAGTAGTGGCAAATCCTGAAATTGACAATCTATTTCCCAAAGTAAAACGAGCTATTGTCACCATTAAAACCTCCAAAGGGGAATATAAAAAGCAGGAAGATTTTGCCAAAGGCCAACCAGAGCGACCTCTAAGTGACGAAGAACTTATTTCTAAATTTAAAGCTAACTCGGAGAAAAAGATTTCTTCTTCCAGAATGGAAAAAATAATAAAGGCTACTCAAGAACTAGGAAACATTAATGAAATTGGAAAATATATGGAACTTTTAGTAAGCGATAAATAAATAACAATAGAAAGGTAGTAATATGAAAGCAATAGTGCTGGGTTGTGGTTTGGTAGGTGGATTAATTGCCAAAGATTTGGCAAAAGATAAAGATTTTCAAGTAACTGTAGCAGATATTGATGAGAAAAAATTAGAGAAATTAGCTAAAGAGGCAGGCATACAAGGAGTAAAGGCAAATTTATCTGATTCGAAAGCTATCAAAAAGATAGTTGCTGATAAAGATATAGTAATCGGTGCCGTCCCGGGATTTTTAGGATTTAATATGTTACGGTCAGTTATTGAAGCCGGCAAGAACATAGTCGATATATCTTTTATGGCTGAAGATACTTTGAGTTTGGATGAACTTGCCAAAGAGAGAAAGGTTACCGCCGTAGTGGATATGGGAGTTGCCCCCGGAATGAGTCATATGATTGTAGGTTATATCAATAGCCTGTTAGACGAAACTGAAAGTGCTACTATTTTAGTAGGAGGGCTTCCGGTGATAAGGGAATGGCCTTATGAATACAAGATTGCCTGGTCTCCCAAAGATGTTATAGAAGAATATATAAGACCGGCAAGATTAATAGAAGGAGGAAAAATTGTAGAAAAACCTGCTCTTTCTGATTTGGAATTGGTTGATTTACCCAAGATTGGAACTTTAGAGGCCTTTAATACTGATGGACTTCGTAGCTTACTTTATACTCTTAAAATCCCTTCTATGAAAGAGAAGACCTTGCGTTATCCGGGTTATGCTGAAAAGATGCGGATGTTTAGAGAAACCGGATTTTTCAGTGATATACCTATAGAAGTAGGAGGAGCAAAAGTTAAACCCATAGACCTTACCTCTAAGCTCCTCTTCCCTAAATGGGAATTAGAAGAAGGGGAAGAAGAGCTAACCGTTATGCAGGTAATTGTTCAGGGGAAAAAAGAAGGGAAAGAATTAAGATATACCTATGATTTATTGGATTATTACGACAAGAATGAAAAAGCTACTTCTATGTCTCGCGCTACCGGGTTTCCCTGTGCGATTATGGCCAGGTTGGTTGCTCAAGGAGAATTCAAATGCCCAGGAGTCTGTCCGCCAGAATATATAGGGAGAGAACGCAAAGTATATAAAAAAGAAATGAAAGAATTAGAAAAAAGAAATGTATTTTATAAAGAAAATATAGTTGAGATATAATTTAATTAATTGGCAAATTACTCAATGTCAAATTAATGAGGAGGTGGTAATTTAATTATTTAAGTCAACTAAAATAATTTTTACAAATTAATATTTACTTGTATTTAAAACAATGCAAGGTAGAGGCGCGGATAATAATGAGTAAAGGTGAAAAAAATTAATTCATCTTGAAAGGTATTTCCGCCGAAGCAAAAAGGTTATATTAAATTTTTTTGCTGGGCTTATAGTGAATAACTATAAGACTGTCATCAAATCCGACCCCGGATTTAGATGGAGCGCTGCCTTAAGGTAGAGTACTTCATCTAAAAAGGGGAAATAATAGGCAATTAATGAAGACTCTATCATTAATTGCCTATTTCATTTTGTAGATGTTTTCAAATGATATTTTTTTATCAGATAGGCTTACAACTTATCTTGTAAAAATTAACTAACGGGTTAACTAAGTAACCAAAGAAGGAGGAAGAACATATGAAGGTTTTAGTTTTCGGAGGCTCGGGAAAGATGGGTTCTGCTGTTGCCTGGGATTTAGCCAAAAATAACAAAGTTGGAGAAGTAGGAATTATAGGAATTACCGGTAGGAGAGAGAATACACTGGAAAAGACTAAAAAATGGATAAACAGTGATAAGATAGTGCTCCATACTATTGATGTAAATAATCGTAAAGAAACCACGAAATTAATGGAAAAATATGATGTAGGCGCCATTACCTTACCCAACAGAAAGTGTAGTTATAAAGTGGTGGATATGGCTATTGACGCTGGACTAAATATTGTGGATATATTAGAAGAATATCATAGGAAACCGGATAAATACGAGGTTGAAGGTTTAGAAATTCCCAATGGGATGACCTTGGATGAATACGGAGAATCACTTCACCAAAAAGCAATAAAAAATGGAGTAACCTTTATTGATGGAATGGGTTTTGCCCCCGGATTAACTAATATTACTTTAGGTGAAGGTATCAAGAAAATGGACCAGGCAGAATCGGCTATAGCCAGATGTGGAGGTGTTCCGGCTAAAGAATTTGCCCACAAACATCCCTTGAAATATATGATCACCTGGGCTTTTGAGCATGTATTAAGAGAATATATGATTAAGGTAGATGTAATTAAAAATGGTAAAATTGTAGAAGCAAACGCAATGGATGATCTTGAAAAATTTCGATTTAACCAGTTAGGAAAAGATGAGGAATTAGCCTGTGCTATTACTCCGGGAATGCCCAGCTTTCTTTATACGAGAGCACAACTTAAAGAATGTGCGGAAAAAACTATCCGTTGGCCGGGTCATTGGGAGGGAGCGAAAGTATTAAAGGAATGTGGGATGTTAAATTCTACCCAGATAGAATTTAAAGGAATAAAGATATCTCCTCGTGAATTTTTATCCCATGTAATGACTCCCAAACTTCAACCATTAGAGAGTGAAACTGATGTCTGTGTAATGTGGAATACGGTTACCGGGATGAAAGATGGCCGGAAGATGAGGATTGATTATTATATGTGGGAAGAAGCAGATACTGAAAATGGTATTTCTGCCATGGGGAGAGTTACCGCTTTCCCGGAAGCTATTGCCACAGTAATGTTGGGAAAAGGAGAGATAACCAGGAAAGGGATAGTAGCTCCCGAAGATGCTATAGAAGGGAAAATTTATGAAAACTTCTTGGAAGAGTTGAAGAGGAGAAAGATAAATATACTTGAGGTTTCCAAGAAGATATAATAAGATTTAAATAAGGTAGTTATTTAAAAATAATATACTGTGAATTTTGGAAAATTATTTTATTGAATTTAAATATAAAATTAAAGGAGACACAATTACATGACCAAATTCATTTCCCTTAAAACCAGTTTACCCGGGCCAAAGTCTAAAAAAATTGCCAAAAGAAGAGAAAAATATATCGCTAAACCGATGGGTAGCTCCCTTTCTCCCTGTTATATTGCCCATGGTGAGGGAGCATTGGTTACTGATGTAGACGGTAATCAGTTTATCGACCTTACCGGAGGGTGGGGATGTCTGGCCGTAGGACATACCCATAAGAAAGTGGTAGCCGCAGTTAAAGACCAGGCAGAAAAGTATCTGCATACCGATTTCACCGCTGTCCCCTATGAATCTCTAGTAGAACTGGCTGAGAAACTGGTAAAGTTGGCCCCCGGGAATACTCCCAAAGCAGCTGCCTTTTTTAACTCCGGTGCAGAAGCAGTAGAAAATGCGGTAAAGATTGCCCGGGCCTATACCAAAAGACCGGCTATCATCGTCTTTGAAAACGCTTTCCACGGCCGCACCTTACTTACTATGACCATGACCCATAAGGCTATGCCCTACAAGTACCACTTCGGACCCTTTGCCCCCGAAATATACCGACTACCCTTCCCGAGTTCTTCTAATCCTGTAACTAACATAGAGGATTTTGAAAAGGTACTAATAAATACCGTTACCCCCGACTCCGTGGCCGCTATAGTGGTCGAACCTATCCAGGGAGAAGGAGGGTTTAATGTCCCTCAGAAGGGATTTTTAGAATACTTAAGAAAACTAACTAATAAATATAGTATGTTACTGGTAATCGATGAGATTCAAAGTGGTATAGGCCGAACCGGAAGGTTTTTTGCCATAGAAAATTGGGGTATAGAACCAGACCTTATCTGTTTGGCTAAATCTTTAGCTGCCGGTCTGCCTCTTTCGGCAGTGATCGCCAAAAAAGAGATCACCGATACCCTCCCCGGAGGATGTATCGGAGGAACCTATGTAGGTAACCCGGTAGCCTGCCGGGCAGCCCTGGAGGTGATAAAGATTATCGAAGAAGAGCACCTCTTAGACCGAGCTCTAAAGATCGGAGAAAAATTAAAAGAGCGGTTCCTTAAGATGAAGGATAAATATTCACTAATAGGAGAGATTCGTGGTATAGGAGCGATGATGGCTGTAGAATTGGTAAAAGACCAAAAAACTAAAGAACCGGCCCCTCAGGAAACAACCCGGATTGTTCAGGAATGCATAAAGAACGGAGTATTTATTGCCACTGCCGGAATCAATAAAAACCTTCTTAGAATGTTAGTCTCCCTAGAGATTACCGATGAGCAGTTAGATAAGGCCTTAGACGTATTGGAGAAGGCAGTAGCTAAGGTGTGATAAAAAAAATTAAAAAAATAGATGAAAAAAAGAGGAATTTTGAAAGTTTTGTCGAATAAATAAAATAGTATTAGAGGAGGAATTTTTTGTGAGTAAAATTAAAGTCATCATAATGGGAGCTGCTGGGAGAGATTTTCACAATTTCAATGTATATTTTAGAAATAATTCAGGTTACGAGGTAGTTGCTTTCACTGCTACTCAAATCCCGGATATCGCTGATAGAAAGTATCCTGTTGAACTTTCCGGCCCTTTATATCCTGAAGGTATTTCCATATATTCAGAAGAAGAATTACCCGATTTAATAAGGGAAAAACAGATAGACCAGGTAATTTTAGCTTATAGTGATCTTCTCCATCAGTATGTTATGGATAAAGCATCAATCGTGTTAGCGAGTGGAGCTGACTTTAGATTAATGGGACCAAAGAACACTATGTTAAAGTCTAAGGTTCCGGTAGTATCAATATGTGCTGTTCGCACCGGTTGCGGGAAAAGTCAAACTACTCGTAAGGTTAGCGAAATATTAAAGGAGATAGGCTACAAAATTGCCGTAATCAGGCATCCTATGCCCTATGGTGACCTTAGAGAGCAAATCTGGCAAAGATATGAGACCTATGCTGATTTAGATCGTTATAATTGTACTATTGAAGAAAGAGAAGAATATGAACCCCATCTGGATAGAGGTAACATCCTTTATGCCGGAGTAGATTATCAAGAAATATTAACCAGAGCCGAAAAAGATGTGGATATAATTGTCTGGGATGGAGGAAATAACGACTTACCTTTTTATCAACCGGATTTACATATTGTAGTAACTGATCCCCACCGAGCAGGACACGAAATGACTTATTATCCCGGAGAGGCTAATCTCAGAATGGCGGATGTTGTAGTAATTAATAAAATAGATACTGCTAATCCGGATAAAATAAATTTACTAAGAGAGAATATTCATAAATTAGCCCCGAATGCAATAGTGGTAGACGCTGCTTCTCCTTTAACTGTAGACCATCCTGAATTTATTAGAGGTAAAAGAGTCCTGGTAGTAGAGGACGGTCCTACTTTGACTCATGGCGAGATGAAATATGGTGCCGGAGTGGTGGCTGCTCAAAAGTTTGGCGCAAAAGAGATTATAGATCCCCGCCCTTACGCAGTGGGGACTATCAAAGATACTTATACAAAATATCCTGGAATAGGGACATTATTGCCTGCAATGGGGTATGGGAAAAAACAGATTCAGGAACTGGAAGATACTATAAATGCTGTTGATTGCGACATGGTAATTATTGGTACCCCTATTAATTTGTCCCGAATTATCAAAATTAATAAGAAATCAGTAAGAGTAAAATATGATTTGCAGGAAATTGGTAGGCCGAATTTGGAGGAAGTCTTGAGTCAAAAAATTAAGAACAGGAGGTGACGTAGAAGGTTTAAAAAAAACTTAACAGATTAGCTGCAGCTAAGTCATAGATAAAATATTATTTTTAAATAAGGAGAGTGAATTAAAAAATGTATCATTGGAACAAGTACAAAAATGCATTGTTATTGACTTTGTTAATATTTATTTTCTTTGCCTTATCTGGTATAGTCTGGGCTGCAGAAGAAGAAACTGCAGCAAGTTATGGTTTTTTATCTTTATTACCACCATTGGTAGCTATTGTTCTTTGTTTTTTAACTAAACAAGTTTTAGCTTCTCTTTTTATAGGTATATGGGTAGGTGCTACCATTCTGACAGGTTGGAATCCCATAGGCGGTGTTACTAAGACTTTAGGTTATCTGGTAGAAAATACTGCTGATAGTTGGAATGCTACTATCTTACTATTTGACTTCGTAATCGGTGGGCTTATCGGTTTAATCTATCTTTCTGGCGGTGCTCAAGCCTTTGTTAAAAGTATAACTGATAAAGTAAAAACTGCTCGTGGCGGGCAATTTACTGCTTGGCTATTTGGATTAATAATTTTCTTTGATGATTATGCTAATACTGCAATAGTAGGTAATGCCTTTATGCCAGTAACCGATAAATTGGGGATTTCTCGAGAAAAATTCTCTTACATTGTCGATTCCACAGCTGCACCGGTAGCTTCTTTAGCTCTAATTTCTACGTGGGTTGGGTATGAGGTGGGGCTTATTGGCGATGCTATAGAAGGCACTTCGGTATCTTTAACTCCTTACACCATCTTTTTACAATCAATACCTTATCGATTCTACAGTATCTTTGCTATAATATTAGTCCTTGCTATTGCCTTGTCTCAAAGAGATTATGGACCTATGTTAAAAGCTGAACATCGAACAAGGACTACTGGCAAAGTATTTGCAGACGGAGCAACCCCGCTTTCCGGCGGAAGCAAATTAAAAGTATTAGAAGATGTACCCCAGAAGACTGCAAATATGGTAGTGCCTATTGTGGTACTGGTGGCAGTTAGTATATTTGGAATGTGGTGGACTGGTGGAGGTACTTCCGCTGAATCATTTACTGCCGCAATTTCTGATGCGGATGCTATGACCGCCCTTTTATGGGGAGCTATGTTTGCTGTAATCACAGCTATATTAATGTATAAAGCCCAGGGGATTGGAACTTTAGCTGATATGATGGACGCCTTTATAGACGGAGCCAAGATGATGGTTCTGGCTAACTTGATTTTAATTTCCGCCTGGTCAATAGGTAGTGTTTGTGACGGTATCGGAACTGCTCCTTATGTAGTAAATGCCGCCAAAGGAGTTATCTCTCCAATTTTACTACCTATGGTTATGTTTTTAATCTGTAATGTTATTTCTTTTTCTACCGGTACTTCCTGGGGGACCATGGCTATAGCTATGCCTATTGCTATTCCTTTAGCTTTAGCTTTGGGCGTACCTTTACCTTTGGGCATATCTGCAGTGTTGACCGGTTCGGTTATGGGAGATCATTGTTCACCGCTTTCTGATACTACTATAATGTCTTCAATGTTCTCTGGTTCTGATCATATAGATCATGTTAAGACTCAGATACCTTATGCCCTCACTGCCGCAGGAGTTGCTATATTGGGCTATATCCTGGCAGGAACTGGAATGTCAGTAGCTTTGGTATTACCTTTAGGGATAATATTAGTAGGAATTCTGCTTTACCTATTTTCATCGATATCTGCAAAATCAGCGGGAATTTCCTTTCCTCTGCCTGAACTTAAAGTGAAGAAAGCGGAAGAAGTTTAAAGTATATTTAGTTCTGTAATGAATAATTCAAAATGAAGCCATCTTATCTTTGTTTTAAAAAAGATAAGATGGCTTCATTTAGCCTTATATAGTAAAATTTAATAAAAATAATTATTCCAAAAATACTTTTTAAACAGTTTTAATATGTACTAATTTTGAATAGTGTTTACAATTTGAATTAAAAAACTGGTCATGCATTGGAGTGAACCCCTCAAGATAGACTCCTTCGGTCTTAGCCATAATGCATTCCTGAGAGCAATTCTTTACAAATAATTTCTTATATTCTTTTGGATTCGATAGCCCAAAGATGAATGCAACCTCTTCTTACTATACACATCTTCTATAAAATAAGAAATCTTTTCAGCTATATCAAAAAGGTTTCATAAGTTAGTTTCCCGATCATCTGCTCAAGCTTAGCTATCTGTATCTGTAATTTTTTTATTTCATGATTATCATGATTGCTTGCTTTAACCTGGGAGTCGGTGAACTTCTTATGCAACTGTTCCATAATATAGGACCTCCTTATATTTTTATCCTATATTATTACAGTTTTTATGCTCTTTTGAAGAGTCCACTTTTAAACTTTAAATCATTAAAAAACAGTCCGGTTTTGATTTTTAAATGACAAACTGTCAAGATAGCGAATTGCCTCATCAAAAAAGTACTCCAAATAGTATCGATGCCTCATATAAAAAAGTACTCCAAATTATTTTAATTATAACCTAATCTCCTCTATATTGAAAGATAGAAAATTATCTTTAGAATATAGAGGAGGTAGAAGGGAATGTTGACTATGGGGCAGAAAAAGGACATAACCAGAGAATTGAGAGGTCGATATCAAAAGTTACTTAAAAAAGAGAAAACTATTTTCTTAAATGAA
>DMCY01000018.1 GCA_003451675.1 Candidatus Atribacteria bacterium | reverse complement strand
GTTATTATTATCGTACAAGTATTTGGTATATAGTGAAGAAGAAAAGATGTGGGTCATAAGTGCCGGTTGACACATAGTAATGGCGGATAGGAAAATTAGTATTGAGTATCGTGTAAAAAAAAATAGGACTCTATCTTTTCTTTCTCTTTCTCAACTCGATACTCAATACTATATACTCGATACTATATTTTATTAATTGAAATATTAGTTTAATTTTGTTATATTTAGGAAGCAGGTTTTTTAATTTTATTAAAGAAGGGTAAGCTAAAGAGGAATTATATTCCAAATGATAAAAAAACCCCAGGATTTAAAAGAGAAAAGAATCACTATAATGGGATTGGGATTAAATCAAGGCGGCTTGGGAGTTGCCCGATTTTTAGCAAAAGCGGGTGCTAAAATTTTAGTTACAGATTTAAAGACTAAAGAAGAACTTGCACCTTCTTTAGAAAAATTAAAAGATTTCAATATTAAATATATCCTGGGCCGACACCGGAAAGAAGATTTTATCAATACAGATATGATAATTCAAAACCCGGCTGTTCCTCATAGTTCAAAGTACTTAAAAATCGCTCGAACCCGTGGAATCCCCATAGAAACTGATTTAGGTCTTTTCTTTCAACTTTGCCCTTCTAAAAAGATAATCGCCATTGCCGGAACTAAAGGTAAAAGCACTGTATCTCAACTTATTTATCATATTTTTAAAGAAGCTCAAAAAGATACAATTTTAGCCGGTAATATCGGTATCTCCGTTTTAGATATCTTGGATAAAATCACCCCTCAAACCTGGCTAATTTTAGAAATATCTACCTGGCAGATGGAGGGGGTAAAAAACCGTAAATTTCGACCCCAAACTGCAGTTTTAACTAATATCTTGCCCGACCATCTAGACCGTTATCCTAATTATAAAGAGTATGCCCGGTCAGAAAAATTAATATTCAAGCACCAAAGCCCAAATGATAATCTGGTAGTAAATTATGACAATGAAGAGACTATTAAAATTAAAAAAGAAACCGGATTACCGATTTACTGGTTCAGTGCTAAAGAAAAATTAGAACCAGGATGTTATTTAGAAAATGATAAGCTGGTCTTTCAATCAGGAGAATATAAAACGACCTTTGCTAAAATCTCCGATCTTCCTCTGCCCGGGCCACATAATCTGGAAAATATTTTAACAGCAAGCACGGTAGGCTTTATATATAACATCCCGAGCAAAATTATTCTAAAAGCCCTAAAAAATTTTCCCGGAGTTCCTTATAGGTTAGAATTTATTGGGGAATTTGGAGGAATTAAATTTTATAATGATACCTGTGCCACCACTCCGGAAGCAACTTTAGCCGCTTTAGAATCTTTTCCCAAACAGCCTATTATCTTAATTCTTGGTGGCAAAGATAAAAAATTAAATTATGAAAATTTTGGGAAAGCTATCGGACAAAACAAAAAAGTTAAAAAGATTATCCTCTTGCAACACCCTGCTTATGATGCCTCTTTAAAAATACTTTCTGCCTTAAAAAAACATCTTGATTCAGAAAAAATTATCCAAACGTCAAATCTTAAAGTAGGATTCAAAATAGCCCTGAAACAAGCCCAACAAAATGACCTTATTCTTCTCTCCCCTGCAGCAGCTAGTTTTGGGATGTTTAAAAATGAATTTGACCGGGGAGATCAATTTAATAAAATAGTAAAAAACCTCAAATAATCTATTTGTTATAATTTAATTTCCATAAGATTAAGATACTGGAGAACTTTTTACATATAAATACTTAAAAAATAGATAAAATTAGAGTAAATTTACATTCACAATACCGAAAAGATAGAGTACCGCAATTATTAAGGGCTGATGAAGTAAATAAATTAACAAAGAATGTTTCCCCAAAAAACATAAAGCTTTTATTACTGAAAAGAAAGAAATATCAGCAAGTTGAAACCTTCGAGAGTAATCTGAGTAAAGTAAATTACCAAAAAATATCCCAATTAAAACCACTCCAAACCAAGGTAAAAGGGGGAAATAGTCAACTGAATAAAACTGAGCTGGCCTAAACCCTAACCATGACAGCCAATAAAAATTAAAAGCAAAACCCTTTAGATGTGCCCCCAAAAATATACAAAGTAAACCAATTGATAGGTTCCAATAGCGCAGTTTCAGAAAAGGATAAGCTAAAATAATGGAAATTCCGATAAGATGAAGTATGCCAAAAATTACAAAAGCCTTACCTAAAAATATTCGAGTCACCAGGGTTATAATTAAGCCCCAGGAAAATACCTTCAAGCCTCTTCGAAGATATTTTATGAATAATTTATTTATACCCTTATGAATTTTCTTAGTCCTGGAAAAACTGACACTAAGGGATACTCCGACTAAAAAAATAAATATCGTAGCAGTTACCCGCGCAAAATACATCCAGAATCCAGAATATACATTGATATTATAATGAGCAAAATAGTGCAGATTATAAAGTAAGTGGTAGAGTACCATCATAATTATGGCAATTCCCCGCAGGAAATCTATTTCCCAGAATCGTTGTGCTATTTTTTTTTCTTCCATAAAACCTTTCCAGAAAGATAAAGGTTAGCTTTTTTATCTCCCACTTTAATTTTAACTTATATTTTATCTTAATTATTTATCAAAATTCCAGAGTTTGGCCTACTTCTACTTCTTTAATGTTTACCACTCGAGATAAGGCGATCTTAGATTTTAAATCAGTACAGTGGCAGGCATGCACTTCGTGAGGTTTGATTTTTTAAGTAATTTTTTTATTGTTCTATTAATTCCAGGGCAACTTCTACCATCTGGTTAAAGGTCTTCTGCCGTTCTTCTGAAGTGGTCTCTTCTCTGGTCACTAAACTATCGGAAACAGTTAAAATCGAAAGAGCATTAACTTTAAACTTTGCTGCCAGAGTATATAAGACAGCAGTTTCCATCTCCACGGCTAATATTCCATAATTTGCCCAGTGCTTCCAGGAATTAGGATCATCGTGATAAAAAGTATCAGTAGTTAAAACACTCCCTACTTTTACCGAGATATCTTTCTCTAAGGCAATATCATAAGCCTTCTTTAAAAGGTCGAAATTTGCACTAGAAGCATAATCCATACCGTGAAAGCGTATCTTGTTAATATGTGAATCCGTCGAGGCACTCATAGCTAAAATAACATCTCTTATTTTTATATCAGCCTGCATAGAGCCACAGCTTCCAATTCGGATGAGATTTTTAGCTTTGTAACTTGTGATAAGTTCATTTAGATATATCGATACAGAAGGTATTCCCATACCTGTACCTTGAATTGAAACTCTTTTTTCTTTATAAGTTCCGGTATAACCATACATGCCACGTACCTCGTTATAACAGATAGTATCGGTAAGGAAATTTTCCGCTATATATTTTGCCCTCAAGGGGTCGCCAGGAAGTAAAACTGTGCTGGCAATTTCCCCTTCTTCTGCCCCAATGTGTGTACTCATAATTAATTGTCCTCCTGTTTAGATAGATTAAATTAGTCGTTAGTTTCAAATACAAGTTTTCAGTTAATATTATACAGCTAAAAGCTTAAAGCGAAAAGCGAAAAACCATAATTCAAAACTCTTAACTAGTCGTTAGTTTCAAATACAAGTTTTAGTTGACAGTTTTCGGCGTACAACTAAAAAGTTAAAACTAATAGCTAAAAACTATAATTATTATTTAAGAAATCAGGAGTCAGAAGAACATATAACCAAAATATACTCTCATAATTTAAAATAATTCTAAATACTGGATTCTGGCTTCTGGTTTCTATTTTCCTAACGAGATACTAATTAGGGTCTATGAAAAAGAAAATTCCGATACAATAAATTTTATTTTTTACATTATAACAAGCCATTAAATGTATGTAAAAATTTTTTATAAAAAGTAAAAAATGTGGTTTTAATTTTGTTGATAGATATTTAAGTTTTTTAAAAAACATCTATGCGTGTGTATGGTTTAGAAAATGTGAATTAATTTGATGGAAATTGCTTTTAAAAATGTTAGTATCTATAGAATAAAGTAGAATTTATTTATAATTTAACTTTCTTCATTAAATTTTATTATACACTTCTCAATATATTGCCTAAACTTTTTACCATTCATCTTATCGTGCCTGGCATCATAAGTAACGTGATTTTTATTATAAAGAGATTTTTTTGCAAATATAACAAATGAGCCTTTAAAATATCTGGAAACTATTCTTGCACTTTTAGGTAGTAGAATTCTCTTGCCCTTTTCATTATATCCCAGATAACCTTTCTCCCATACTTCTTTTTCTGTATAATGACCAGGTTTTAATTCGGTTAGCTTTTCTTTTATAAAAGATGGGTTAATATTAGGGGTAATCGGCCTTAAACCGGCAGTTTCTAAGCGGAAATAAGCCCAACCTGTATTATTGGGGAAATAATTAAATTCCAATACTTTCGGTTTAACAATTCTCACTGAATTTGGAGTACTAAATTCTATACAACCTTTCTCTGTTGATCTTTTTGCGCCCGTCAAATCATGACCTCCACCAGCGGGAAATAGAGTATGATTTAAATTATCTATAGAACTTATTTTGTTAAGAATAGAAATTATACTATCGATATCCTTCCAAAGACAATTGTTTGGGATAGCTGCCGGAAATAATTCTCTGATAATTCTCTCCCAAACAATTAAATTTTCCGTTTCGAAATCATCTCTGTCTAATTTCACAATTTCTCCTCCTTTTAGATAGTATTTTTAAATACTTTTCATCTTATTAACAAAAAAATTGCCACCACCCTATAAAAGGTTGAGACAATTTTTAACATCTTCGTTTAAAATAAATAATGAATAATCTGTTTTGGTTTTACCAATAGAGTAATAAAAAATATTGCGATTTTCTCTTAAATCATGCAATATGGCAGCCCTCTTAGCTTATAAAAAATGGCGGAGAGAGAGGGATTCGAACCCTCGGAGCAGGCCTTAACCCGCTCAATTGCTTAGCAGGCAACCACCTTCGGCCACTCGGTCATCTCTCCGTTTAAAAGTATAACATAATAATTTTTTTCAGGCAAGAAAAACCAATAAATTCGTATCTCGTATCTCGTGAATCGTATCTCGTTGAGAAATAAGTATCGAGTATATAGTAAAGAAAGAAAAAGAAGATGGGAGCTAGGAGCCAGAAAATTAATTTTTTATCTTGAATTTATTTTCTTAACCGCTAACTAGCTAACTAAGTAACTAACCAACCAATTCTTAGCGCGATGTCGAGTAGATGAGTGTCT
>DMCY01000016.1 GCA_003451675.1 Candidatus Atribacteria bacterium | reverse complement strand
CCATATTTTTCCCCTTTTTCAATTCTATTTTCTATGTTCAAGATTCTTAACAAAATTCAAAAGGTCAATAATGTTTTTAAAACATCCGACCAGAATTAAATATTAATTTAGTTTCAATCCTTTTTAAACAAGGCATACTGCTTAAACGCCATATTTTTAGGGGTTTACTGAATTGTCAAAGAACGGCAATAGATAAAATATAGAATTATAATAATCAGAAAATGCTTGTAAATGCTTTCTTTCTGTCATTTTATGAAAACCCTTTCTAAAATTTACGAAAATCGACCCTATTTTAAGGTCAAAATGCTACATTTTTTGCGATAAATTGCCTGAAACCCTTATAATATATAGATATTTATTTTCGAAAATCAAAAGCTATTTTAAAATATTTGGCGATTTTCGTAAAAATTGGATTTTTAATATTTTTAGCCCTCGGCAAACCCTTATAATATAAGCATTTGCTAATCCCAAAAATAAGCAAAAACCGAAATTTACGAAAATCGTTTTGGTAGTCGGGTAAAATATCGATTTTCATACTTTTTCTTAAAACCTAAAAAACGGTCAAAACCTGGAAAGCCTTATTCTATCTTGATTACATAAAATTGGCCAAATTTTGAAATTTACGAAAATCGATTTTAGACAAAAAAGTAATGTTTTTCTAATATTACTCTAATTTTAACCAAAAGTTTTAACCAAAAGTCCAAAAAATTAATTGCCTCATCAAAAAAGCACCCCAAATTATTTCAATTATTGCCTGATCCCCTTAATTTAAATAGGGACAGCACATCTTGTTTTTTCTATAGTTTAGCTTTCCATTTTACGAGGTTTTTCTTTAGGACATCTATTTATATATTAATATCTAAAGTTTCAACCATCCAGTTAAGAAACTCCCTGGGGGTCCTATCGGCTCCCACATTTTCCCGCTAAAAGTTACCGAATTATTGGCCCGGTACCCCTTCCCTACTTATTAGGGTTTGTAGTGAAAATAAGAAGCCCGGTTTTCTCCATATTTATCATATACGTTAACTACGCCATGTTTACCTTCTGTTTCCCAACCAATGGCGACGCGAAGATCTCCCCTGTTATTATAAGTAAATATACTTCCGCCCGAATCTATCCCGCACCACATTGAAATGCTTATAACCCCGTCTTCATTAAATGTTTCTATAATGCCATCACCTT
Organism: Candidatus Atribacteria bacterium; assembly: GCA_003451675.1. The sequence continues at coordinate 1,453 of DMCY01000016.1, read as the reverse complement.
CTCCATCGCTTCCTACATTTGCTATCATAACTCCATTTTCATTATATATTTTTATAGCATCGGGACAATTATCATTTTTCCCCTCAGAAGACTCCTCAGCTTCTCTTAATTCCCCCTATATTTATAATCTCCTGTCCGTTAGAGTTTATTACCGAAATTTCTCTAACCACCAGCTTATCTAATATATATCCTCAGCCTTTACTGCATTTTGCTGTCCGGATACAATATAAAATAAAGCGACTATTAATAGAGGATAAATAATAAATCTTTCAAATTTTTTCATTATACTTCTCTCCCTTTTGTATTTTATTAATTTTTTGTTTGGTTCAATGTCAACCTGTTTCCTTTTCCCCTTCAATATTATCTTCCGTAAACCGCCCACCCCCCGGTGCGTTATTTCTTAGCTAAAATTCCTTTTTTTCTTCATCTTCTTTTTCAACTTGAATAAACCTTACCAATACATCTTCTATTTGCTTATCTTCTTCGTATGCTTCAACTGATTCTAAAGTCTTCTCACTCGTTTTATAAGCAAATTTATCTGCATAAATCATTAATAGCTTCATATCTTTTTCTCCTGATCTAAATAAGGACAGCATATCCGCTCAAGAAACTTCCTCAGGTCATCTCAGATCCCATAGGTTTTTTACTAAAAGCTACCGGATTATTGAGCTGGCATACCTGTCCCTATTTATACCCTAGCCCTTATAACTAGATGGTATGGAATTAAAATCTATTTGTTATGTAATCACTTATTTCATCCAATCCTAACTCTTGAGATGTGTTTCCACTTCTGATATAAAATTTTTTACTTTTCTGGCCACTCTTGTCTGTAGTTTCTAGATATAGTGGTTTGTTCCATCGCAAGATATCAATTATGCAAATTTCACTATCGTTGACTTTATCAAACTTTATTGATATTCCCAATACACCAAAATTTTCACCAAATGCATGGTTAATAAGATTTCGAATATGGACTTCAAACTTATCCCTATCTCCACCAAGAGAATTATAATCATAATCCAATCCTAGTATTTCTCCATGATCACCAACTCCAATAATTAATTTTCCACCATCTCCATTGGCAAAAGAAGATATGGATTTTAGTATCACATTTTCAAGTTTCTTTCCCACTCTTTCATATTTATAGTCCCAGCGTAATGATAATTTAAACTCAAGTTCATTACTCTCTCCCCCTGCAATTAATTCTTCTAGTGAAACTCCTGCCATAGATTCTTCAGTAGTGGTTAGTTCTTCAAGAAATTTATTTAATTCGTTTGCTAATAATTTTCTTCTTTTCTTAAGAAAAAGTTCAAAATTATCCAATCTCCATAAATTTTCTTCTTCGTGCCTTTCAGAAAACTCTGAAAACCTTGTCTTACAAGGCTTTTAGTGTAACTTTATTTTTTCTTCACCTCCACCCTTTTAAACCCTTATCTGATAAGGGTTTTAGGAA
>DMCY01000041.1 GCA_003451675.1 Candidatus Atribacteria bacterium | reverse complement strand
AGGCGAGACGCCTGTCCTACGAGTGATATGAGATTGCCACGGCTCCCTGCAGTCGCTCGCAAGGAGAGAAAAAGATGGATTCCCGTTCCCCGATCAGGTCGAGGACAGGTTTCGCGGGAATGACAGAGTGGTCGCTCGTAATGACAATTTAAGTGCGGAAGGGAATTTATGAAGAATATTATTAGAAGATTTTCCTGGGTTGTTCTGGATATAGTTTTTATAAATGTTTCTTTGATTCTTTCTCTGATATTAAGATTTGGGGAAGGTTGGAGAACTTATTTCTATGTTTATCGGGGATTAATTATCTATCTTAGCGGATTCTTTCTTTTATTTGCTGTGGTTTTTAGATTATATAAGAGGATTTGGAGATATTTGAGTATCAGTGACCTTTTTCTGATAGCGGAAGTTGTTACCGGGGGAATATTTGCTACGGTTTTATGTTTAAATTTAGTGAAGGGTATCGCTTTTCCACGCACAGTTGTGGCTTTGACCTGGTTTTTCAGTCTGGCCCTGGTGGGAGGAAGCCGATTGGTCTGGAGATTATATTGTGAGAGGAAGGGTGCTTTAAACAGAGGGCAGGAGCGAATATTAATTGTGGGGGCAGGAGATGCCGGAGAGGTGATTTCCCGGGAGATAATCAGGCGGCCGGATTTGGGTAAATTGGTCGGTTTTGTGGATGATGATGCGGAGAAGATTGGGAAGAGAATTCATAATGTAAAGGTATTGGGGAATGTTGAGGGGCTGAATGATGTTTTGGAAAAAGAACAGATTGATTCAGTTATTATTGCTATTCCCACTGCAACGGGCAAACAGATTAAGAGAATTGTTGAAAATATAAAAAATAAGGAAGTGAAGGTAAAGACTTTGCCCGGATTGTATGAGTTGGTGGATGGGAAGGTCAGTGTTTCCCGGATCAGGAATATCAGGATTGAGGATTTGTTGGGGAGAGAGCCGGTAGATTTGAATCTGGAGGAAATTTCCGGATATTTGGAGGGCAAGAGAGTGATGGTGACCGGAGGGGGAGGCTCGATTGGCGGAGAACTGGCCCGGCAGATTTGCAGATTCGGGCCGAAGAGACTGATTTTGTTAGACCATAGTGAAAATGGACTTTTTCATATCAATCTTGAACTCGAAGGAAAATTGCCGGAGGTGGAAGAAGGAACGGGAGCAAGGGCAAGAGCGAATATGGAGATTGAGTTGGTGGTGGCTGATATTAGAGATAGAAAAAAGATGGATAAGATATTTAAGAAATATGTGCCGGAAGTGGTTTTTCATGCGGCAGCCCATAAGCATGTCCCCATGATGGAATACCATCCTGATGAGGCAGTGATGAATAATATTATCGGGACTAAGAATGTGGCTGAGTTGGCAGATGAGTATGGGGCGGAAAGGGTGGTAATGATTTCTACTGATAAAGCCATTAATCCTACCAGTGTGATGGGTGCAAGTAAGAGAGTGGCTGAGATGGTGGTAAAGGATCTGGGAAGCAGGAAAAATAATACTAAATTTGTAGCGGTTCGCTTTGGAAATGTGTTGGAGAGTAATGGCAGTGTAGTCCCCATGTTTAAGCAGCAGATTGCCGAGGGCGGGCCGGTTACGGTGACCGATAGAGAAGTAAAGAGGTATTTTATGACTTTGCCTGAGGCGAGTCAGTTGGTGATTCAGGCCGGGGCGCTGGGGAAAGGCGGAGAAGTGTTTGTGCTGGATATGGGAGAGCCGGTAAAGGTGCTGGACATGGCCGAAGAGTTGATTCGTTTGAGCGGGCTTGAAGTCGGTGAGGATATAGAGATAAAGATTGTAGGGCTAAGACCGGGAGAAAAACTGTTTGAAGAATTATTGACTGAGAAGGAGAGAAGCCGGGTATTGGGAGATAGCGGGCATGAGAAAATATTTATAGCTGAGACTGAAGAGGTTGACGAGGAGAAGTTGGAGAAAGATGTGAAGAAGCTGGAGAGTCTGGCTAAGGAGATGGATAACGAGGGAGTGGTTCGGAAACTGCAGGAGATGGTGCCTAATTACCGGCCGAATAGGGGAATGCTAAAATAGTTAGTTAGCTAATTGGTTACCTGGTTAACTGGTTAAGAAAACAGATATGTGGGTATAAATGTGCTGGATTCCCATTTTCATGGGAATGACAGAGAGGACCGTGGGAATGACAGAATTAAATAGGCAGGCGAGACGCCTGTCCTACGATAAACGGGCTCACAAGGGCATTGCTTGGATTTAATTTTGACTATTTTTTGTTTTTGATTATAATTAAGCCAGAGGTAATAGGAGGTAGAAATGATAAAAATTGAATTTGATATGTTTATCTTTAAAGAAGATAGAAATTATGTAGCTTATTGTCCTGAGCTTGACATTTCCAGCTGCGGAAGTTCTATTGAACATTCGAAAGAAATGCTTAAAACAGCTATAAGATTATTTCTTGAAGAAGCTGAAAAAATGAATACCCTTGAAGATATACTTGATGAAGCTAACTATAAAAAAGATGCAAAAGGCAAATGGTTACCACCAAAACTTGTTGCAACAGAATTTTCAGGATTATAGTATATGTCTAAAATAGTACCCATTCCAGCAAGTAGACTTAGAAAAATATTTGAAAAAGATGGTTTTAAATGCGTAAGAATTGAAGGTGACCATTATGTTTATACAAAACAAGGGGTTATGAGACCCATTGTTATACCTAATTGGCCAGCAGTACCAGTATTTATCATCAGAAACAACATAAGAACTGCAGGGATAAATAGGGAACGCTATTTCCAACTTTTAGAAGAGATAAAGTAAAAAAATATTATTTGGTATAGATATAAGATAATGGATTCCCATTTTCATGGGAATGACAGAATTAAATAGACAGGCGAGACGCCTGTCCCACGATTATCGGATTTTACGGGTTCGATAAATCGAACTCCTACATTTGAGATTGCCGCACTCCCTACGGTCGTTCGCAATGACATTTAATAATTACGCGGGTTCGATAAATCGAACTCCTACATTTGAGATTGCCGCACTCCCTACGGTCGTTCGCAATGACATTTAATAATTACGCGGGTTCGATGAATAGAGCCTCTACAATTTTTAGTTGGTCGACCTTTTTTATTAGAACATAAAAAATATTTATTGTATCGAGTTTTCTCATTGTTTTCTACCGAATTTCAAACGAATTTCTACCGATGAAATAAAACTCACTTATAGTGGAAAAATAAAATGAAAAAATTACATTTACCCATAATTATTGAACTCGATGAGGATGGTTATTATATTGTAAGTTGTCCTTTGTTTAAAGGCTGTCATACTTATGGTGAAACTATTGATGAAGCTTTAGAAAACATAAAAGAAGTTATTCAGATGTGCCTTGAAGAAACTGATGTTGAAGAAATTAATAAATTTATAGGGTTTAGAGAATTGAAAGTAGTTAAAAATGCATAAATTGCCCATAATTAAAGGCAGGGAATTTGTAAAGATTTACCCAAAGGACTCTTGCGTACAATAATCAGAGAAGATTTGGAGATAAGTTTAGAAGAATTTTGCAAGCTATATTCAAAATATAAAGGGAAAAAATAAAGAGTATAAGATTGAGGAATCTAAATTTTAAATTAACTTTAATTCTTCACCTTCAATGTTTAGCATTAAACCTCTGCCAGGGATTGTTTTAAAAATACTTTCAATTTTTTTTGTGTGCTCTTCTTTTTTATCCAATATTTTTAGAATATCTTTCCTGATTTTGCAAATATGATAATTTATTCGGGTATAAATTGCATCCTCTTCATTCTCCTACAACTCCTCTAAAATTTCCTCATAATTTACTACTTGTCCTCTATGTTGAGCCAATAAGTATAACAAAGAGAAACCCATATTAGTAAGTTTTACCTCTTTACCTAAAAAGATGATTCGGTCAGGGCGGTGGATGTCGATTTCTAAGATGGTTTTTAGTTTTTGGGTTATGATATTTATTTTTTGGTTTGTTGTTTTTTGTTGGAGATAGGGGAGAGAACGGATTAAGTTTTTGCTTAATTCTTTTTATTAATTTTTCCGGAAGTAAGTGTTTTAACTTTTCCTCTGGCAATTGCCTTAAACATTCTTCGTCGGTGAAACCTTCTCTTACTATCCCTTTGCGTAGTTCTACCGGTTCTTTTCGATTTCGGGAAGAGATGACAACATCTAATCCAAAGGAAGTATAAAGTTGGTTAAAGTGATGATATTTATCTTCAGCCATAAAAGGAAAAGGGACTAAGTAGATGGCTTTTTGGATGGGGGTACGATAATTGTATTTATTGGGAATGGTCCGAAAGATAGTGTAAAATTTTGGTAGGGGTTTTGAAGAAACTAAGAGTATTTTAATTTTTTAATATGTGTTATAATTATTTATAAAAATAAGTAGATTAACTATGGAAAGGTAGATGAACCATGGAGAAGGGTATTTCTAAAATTAAAGATAAATTAAAATTAGTTTTAGAAGAAGAAAAAGGAATTCTTTTTGGCTATCTTTTTGGTTCGATGGCTTTGGGAAAGACCAATTTAGAAAGCGACATAGACCTGGCTTTTTACCTTGAGGAGAAAGAGGTCAAAGATTTTTTTAAAAAACGACTTTTTTTAATAGAGAAGATTCAATCCCTTTTAAAAAAGAAAGTTGAGGTAATTATTCTTAATGAAGTAAGATCAATATTTTTCAAATTCGTTATTATTAAAGAAGGAAAGATAATTTTAGAGAGAGACCATGCCCAGAGGATTGACTTTGAATTAAAAACTATGCAGGAATATTATGATTTTCGACCTTTTATTAAAGAATACAATAAAGCCTACCTCCAAAGGTCTCTTAAGGAGGCTATATGAGCGAGATAACCCGGCAAAAAATCTTCGAAAAGTTGCAACAATTAGATGGATACCTTAGCAATCTTAAGAAATTAAAAAAAGAAATAAAAAGCCTGGAGGAGTTTTTGGAAGATTTTCATCTTTATGGATTGGCGGAGCGCTACTTACAATTGAGCTGTCAAGTGGTCCTGGATACTTTAAATTTGGTGATTATTGAGGAGGCATGGGAGAAACCGGAAGATAATCAAGAAGCAGTTTCTATTCTTTTTGGAAAACAGATTATTTCTGAAAATTTAGCCTCAAGTTTAGAGGGCATAGCAGGTTTTAGAAACATATTAGTTCACGAATACGGGAAAATCGACCGTAGGAGAGTATATCAATATTTGTTGGAAAAATTAGAACTTTTCAAGGTTTTTAAAAAAGAAGTACTTAATTGGCTGAAGAATAAGTCTTTATAGCAGGGGTGTAAAATAAAGAGAGAAGAATATGGTTAGCAAGTGAAAGATAAAAGGGGACAGGTAACTTTGCCTGAATTTAATCTCTTAGGGTTCAATTCCCCGCAGCTCTGCTGCGATCAATAAAATATGATAAAATGGTATAAAAAGTAGAGAAGTAAAGTGATTTGAGTAAGTAT
>DMCY01000009.1 GCA_003451675.1 Candidatus Atribacteria bacterium | reverse complement strand
TTTTTCAATCCTTCTCTTGCTATTTGTCTTATTACTAACCAAAGAAAGTATTATTAATATATAATATTTTTTCTTCTAACTACCCCACTAAAGTTTACACTAACTTGTGCGTTGTTATTTATAGATCAAAAGTGGACTATTTTTTTAATAATTTACATTTCAAAAGTGGACTAATCAAAAACAGTAAAAAGATGTAATCTAGAACTAAATTCTAAAAAGAAAAGAGGTTCTAAATTATGTCTAAACAATTGCACAAAAATTTTGTAGATGAGCAAGTAAAATTACTATTAAAAAGTTATATAGATAAAGAAATCAAGATTAATTATATCTTATCAATTCTCGGAATCAAAAGAAACAGATTCTTTGAATTATTGAATAGATATAAAAAAGATCCGGAGAATTTTTCTATCCAGTATAACCGAAAAACAATTAATCGAAAGATTGATAAAGCTATTGAAACAAATATCATAAAAGAATTAAATAGAGAAAAAATTCTCATTCTAGACAAAGAAGTACCGATTAGATGTTACAATTACACTTATATAAAAGACATTTTAGAGAATGATTATAACCAGAAGGTATCTCTTTCAACCATCATCAACCGAGCAAAAACAAATGACTTTTACCTTACCAAGTCGAAGAGAAAAGTACACGATAGAGAAGTAATAACCAACTACCCGGGAGAACTTATCCAACACGATTCCTCTCATCACCAGTTTGCCCCTTATGCTGCTAGAAAATGGTATCTGATTACATCACTTGATGATTACAGCAGGCTTATCCTGTATGCTTGCTTAGTAGAAAGAGAGACCACCTGGGAGCATATCCTGGCCTTAGAGGCAGTTTTATTAAAATATGGATTCCCTCTGGCCTATTATGTAGATAGCCATTCTATATTCAGGTTTGTACAAGGTAGAGATTCCTTCTGGAGAAATCATTACAGACTTACTGATGAGGCAAATCCGCAATGGAAACAGGTTTTGGAGGACTGTGGGGTAAAGGTAACCTATGCGCTATCTCCGCAGGCCAAAGGCAAGATTGAAAGACCCTACAGATGGATTCAGGACAGATTAGTAAGGACCTGTTACCGAGAGAATGTTAGGGATATTAAAAGGGGCCAATTAATTTTAAATAACCTTCTCCAACAATACAATTACAGAATAGTTCATTCTACCACCGGGGAGATACCCTATATCAGATTTCAAAGAGCAATAAGAGAGAAAAGAACTTTATTTAGAGAATTTAGGATAAGGCCACCATTCTTATCAAGCAAGGATATCTTCTGTTTAAGAGTAGAAAGTGCCCTGTACCCGATTAGCTGGACACATAGAAAGTCTGCTATAATAAAAACATGAAAGGAAGTGTTAAGCTAATGGGAAAGAGAAGATTTACACCTGAATACAAAGAAGAAATTATTAAACTGGTTACCGAACGAAAAAAGAAGATTAGTGAAGTAGCAAAAGATATTGGAGTAACTTCCACCTCTGTAAGAAGGTGGATAACACAATATAGTGAATACGGAAAAGATGCTTTTCCCGGAAAAGGTAACCTAAGGACTGAAGATGATAAGATAAGAAAATTAATGCGGGATAATATCGATCTAAAAGAGGAAAATGAAATATTAAAAAAAGCTATGGCCATCTAAAGCTGAGGACGTAAAATGATCTATAAATTTATCAAAAAATACCGCTCCGCATTTCGCGTTGTGAAGATGTGCCAGGTTTTAGAAGTATCAAGGAGCTCATATTATGACTGGCTGAAAGACCGGTAAGCATACACCAAAAGGAGGATAAGATCCTCGTAGAAAAGATGAGGAGGATTCATAAAGAATCATATAAAACCTACGGGATACGCAGAATAAAAGCTAAATTAAATAAAGAGGGTATCTCCTGTGGTAAGAACAGAATAGCGAGGTTAATGAGAGAGAATGGCATATTTAGCCGCCTAAGAAGAAAATACAAGACTACTACCGATTCAAACCATCACTTACCTGTTGCGCCCAACCTTTTAGAGCAAGACTTTACCGCAGATAGACCAAATACCAAATGGGTTGGTGATATCACCTATATATACACAGATGAAGGTTTCCTGTATTTCTCAGGTATCGAAGATTTATTTCAAAGAAAATTAGTCGGCTGGTCCTTAGGAGACAGGATCACCAAAGAACTGACCATATCAGCCTTAGAACAGGCAGTAGGCAGAGAAAATCCGGATAAGGGCTTAATATTTCATTCTGATAGAGGTTCTCAATATGCCTTATCAAGAGGTATTAGGTAAGTATTGTATCCGGCAGAGTATGAGCCGTAAGGGAAATTGTTATGATAATGCCTGTATGGAATCCTTTTTTTCTACTTTAAAAAAGGATATTATCTATGGTAGAAGATTTAAAACACGAAAAGAGGCTAAACTGGTTATCATTGAATATATCGAAACTTTCTATAATTGTCACAGGCTTCACTCCACACTGGGAAACATGTCACCAATGGAATATGAAGGTCAATATAGTTACCAAGAAGAGGTAGCCTGATAATGATGGTTAAAATAATGAGCGATTCTAAGAGAATGAAAGAAAAAGTACACTTTTATGTGTCTGGATTAGCGGGGGCAGTCCATTACATCTAAATAATTGTAAAAAAAGGTATATTTTTAGTCTACAAAAAGTGCACTTTTAAATTTTAATCAGCAATTTTTTTAGCCTAATTTAGTCCACTTTTGAATTTTAAAAAGTCCACTTTTGAAATGTAACTAACAGGAGGTCATTTTTTATTACTAACATTTTAAAAGTGAACCGTTTTTTAATGATAAATAAGAAAAAAGAAAAAATGTGCCCTTCTAGGCACATTTTTATTTCACTCGGGGAAGGAGTGACTAAGCCACCCCTTCCCATTTACGAAAATTCAAACTAAGAGAATTTTTTCTATTCTATCCATACCGGATAGAAGAATTTTCTGGAAGTAGGATTAAGGACATAACCCTTTACGTTTGTTCTAAAGACTATATTCTGGGTTGAGTGAGCTAAATAAACCCAACCGGCGTCTTCGTGAATCATTTCCTGGGCCTTCTTATAGTAGGCTGCTCTCTTCTCCTCATCATAAGTAGCCAAAGCTGCGGAAAGTAATTCCTGGCAGGTATTATTAGTATAGAAAGCATAATTTCCAGCTGCACCAATAGAACAGGCATTAGCTCCATATAATACATTCATAAAGTTATCCGGGTCTCCGTTATCACCGGTCCATCCTAATAGACACATTTGGTGATTTCCTTCTTCAGTTTCCTGGAGATAGGTTCCCCAATCAACCTGATAGAATTTTACAGTTATGCCCACTGCAGCTAAATAACTTTGAATCGCTTCCCCAATCTTAGGAGGATCGAACATATACGGTCTGGATACCGGCATTACATAGAGAGTGACTTCGAAGCCATCAGGATATCCTGCTTCAGCTAAAAGTTCTTTAGCCTTTGCTGGGTCATAAGGATAATCTTGTATTTCATCATTATATCCCAACATAAAAGGAGGCATTCCGTTTTTAGCCTTAATTGCTGTTCCCATGTAAATATTATCCACTATTGATTGTTTATCGATAGCTAAATTAATTGCCTGTCTTACTTTTTTCTTGGTAAGGGGCTCATAATATCCAGGGGTTTTAACCAGAGGTTCATCGGCTATATCACGCACTCCATTATGGTTGGCATCGATATATCCATATCCGGTGTTCATAGCCATATACCCGACATTCATTCCTGGTTGACTCATAAGCACTAAATCTTTATTAGCCTTTATTCTCTCAAAGTCAGCGGGATTGGGATATTCTATACCCTGAACTTCGCCCACTTCTAAAGCCATAAGTCTAGCTGAAGGATCAGGTATAACTTTGAAGATTAATTTATCCAGCTTGGGTCTTTCTCTCCAATAATTTTCATTTGCCTCTAAGGTGATATGGTCATCTTTTACCCATTCCACAAATTTGAAAGGACCGGTACCACAGGGATGTTTGAAGGCATCTTCTTTATATTTTTCTGCATTGGTTGGACTTACGATATTAACCGTAAACATGGCGAGACTGGTCATAATAGAGGCATTCGGTCTTTTTAAGACTAATTTTACCGTATAGTCATCAATCTTCTCCATCCTATCTACATCACCAAACATATATCCCCAGTAAGCCCACTCACCATATTGATTATAAGGATGATTGGGATCATATTGGCGAGCAAAGGAAAAGACTACTGCATCCGCATTAAAATCTGTCCCATCATGAAATTTAACCCCTTTTCTCAAGCTAAAAACAATCTCTGTCCCATCTGCTGATGCTTCCCAGGAGGTAGCTAAACAAGGTTGTATCAATACAGAACCTGCTTCATATTCAACCAAACCTTCGAAGATATTATCCATCCTCTGGATGGATTCTCCATCAGTTACATCAGCAGGGTCTAATCTGGCGGCATCTCCACTACTACCAAATACCAGAGTGCTTCCTGCAGAAGCTGCACCAACTACACTAAATACTAATCCTAATGTTAACAACAAAATTACAAACAATTTACTTTTCATATTTACTCTCCTTTCTAATTTCTAATACTTTTTAATTAAGATACCCGATTAAATATTTAAATAATTTTCCTCCTTTCTTTCTTATTCTTAATTGTATCACAGTGGCGAATTCAATTTAAATTATACATAAATAAATTAATATCTTAAAAAGCAATTTGTTTATTTTAAATACGATAGAGGATTAACCGGCTTACCGCTTAATCTTACTTCAAAATGGAGGTGGGGACCGGTAGCATTTCCAGTTCTTCCTACTTTACCAATTGTGCTCCCCTTTTTCACATACTGACCCTTCTTCACTAAATTTACCAAATTATGACCATATACCGTAGAATATCCCCCATCATGACTTAAGATAATTACATTACCATATCCTCGCATATAACCAGCATAGCTTACCCTGCCGCTCTCGGCAGCTACTATATTAGTCCCTGTGGGACCTCCGATATCTATACCGGAATGAAATTCTTTTCTTCCGTTTAAAACTCTCATCCCATAAGGAGAAGTAACCCTTCCTCTTACCGGCCAGATAAAATTACATATATTGCTGCGGGCTCCAGGTACATTAGGAATTCTCAATTTCTGTCCTGCAGAAATTTTGGAAGCATCGGTAATATTGTTAGCTGCTATAATGGATTCTAATTTTACATTATAATTCCGAGAAATGCTCCACAGACTTTCTCCTTTTTTTACATAATAAATTATCTCCTCTGCTGCAGCATCCTGGCTATATCCTTCCGCTTTGGCAATATCCATATTAGTTATCGGCAGTTTCAATTGTCGACCGATAGATAGTCGGGATATTTCTTCTAAATTATTAACAGAAATGATAGAAGTCATCTTTACATCATATCTCCGGGATATGCTCCACAAAGTATCTCCTTTTACCACAGTATAAGTTATAATAGTTGATTCCTGTTTCTGATTAGAGTTAGATACTCCTCCTCCTATTGCGGGGATTTCTAATTTTTGGCCAAGTGATAAGAAATCTTTGTCTCTAAGATTATTTACATCAATAATAACTTCAACCGAAACTCCATATTTTCGAGAAATATTCCATAGATTATCACCTGCTTTAACCGTATAAACAATCGGTTCTGCCTTTTCGGGCTGATTTATATTATTATTAATGTTATTATTTTTTTTATCAATAACTGCCTGGTTAACAATATTTGTTTCAGCAACAGCATTTTTGTGCGAAGGGATTTTCATTTCCTGCCCAATAGAAATTAATTCTGAATTTACGATGTTATTGGTGGCAAGAATTAAATCTACAGAAAGATTATATTTTTGGGCAATTGACCATAAAGTCTCTCCTTTTTTTACGATATGGATAATATAACCAGCGGCAGAAAGATTATCTTGAGGAATTTTAATTATCTGACCGATGGATAAAGTATCTTTATCTTTAATATTATTAAGAGCTAAGATTAGTTTCAAGGGTGTATTGTATTGTTTGGAGATACTCCATAGAGTATCACCCTTGGTTACTTTATAAGTAATAAATTCATCATTATTACCATCAGCAAAAGAGTAAAAAGGAATAGAAAAGATAAATAATAAAAGTAAGGTTACTAAAATAATAGAATTTCTCTTATCCCTATTATGTTTTTGAGCTAAATACATACTCTATTCTCCTCTATTTAGGAATTAATAATCAAAAATGAGGTAAAAATAAACAATCAAGAAGTTTCCTCAAGCAGCTCTATTTTTTTCAATTTTAGTAAGGGCTTTACGATTTGTTTTACTCTTTCTTGTTTTTTTTAGGTTTTTTTTCTAAAAAACTATCAATAACATCCTTTTTAAAACGCCAGATTCTTCCAATTTTAACTGCGGGAATCTTATTAGTTCTTGCCCATTGATAGACAGTAAGAGGTTTTACTTGTAAATATTTCGCTACTTGTTTTGCAGTTAAATATTCTTCCATCTCATAAACCTCCCTTGATTTATGCTAATTTCTTTATATTATATTATTGTTTTTTGATGATTTTGTCAATTTTTTTTATATCGACTAAATAATTGGTAAATTGGAGATTTGGCAAATTAGTAAATTGCTCACTCACCTACCGCTTTTATCCTTTTCTTTATGCAGTATATCTCCTATCTCCTGGGCAACCCGATAGGGTTTGGTTAAAATTCTGATAGGCATAGACTTAAGAAAATGAGATAAATCTTTTTTTATCTCCTCAGTTATCCGATGAGGTTTGGTTAACACCCTATCTATAAAATCTGTAGTGTAGGTTTCTAATAATTTTTCCCGGTTAATTCTAATTTCGTTTCCGCAAATATTACACTTAATGTCCTCTAAATATTCGCCTTTATAGGTAATAGTATGATTAGTTTCTTTATTGCAGTGAAGACAAAAAAGTTGAGCTTTTACTTTAGTCGTCATTTGTTCTTAAGTTCGCCGTATCGAACTTTTACCTCCTTTTTTAATCCAGCAAAAACCATTCCATTTACTCTTCGCTTAAAACCTGTACCAATCTTTTGTACATCTGGTAAGATTTCATTACTTTTTTTATATGCTCTCTGGTCTCAGAATAAGGAACATTTTCTACAAAATTATCCAGGTCAGACCTATCATATTGCTTTAACCACTTACCGGTTGTCCCTGGACCGGCATTATAACCAGAAATCACTAATATTGAATCATTTGAAAATCTTCCTTTTAGGTAATTAATATACCAGCAGCCTAAATCAATATTAATCTCGGGGTCAAAGAGCATTTCATCATTAAATTCTTCCAGATTTATCTTCTGAGCAATCCATTCCCCGGTTGAAAAAATTATCTGCATCAATCCCCTGGCCCCGGCAACTGATTCATCCCAGGTGTTAAATCTGCTCTCCTCCCTAATCATAGCCAAAACAAGTAAGGGATCTATTTCGTATTCCAAAGCACGTTCTTTAATCATATCCTCATAATAAAGAGGATAGAGACTTTCCCATAATTCAAGAGGTAATTCCTCTAATTGATGATTATCTTTTAAATAATTAAAAATTATCTCCGCATAATTTAAAGAATTGTAATAATCCCTATTCTTTTTATAAATATCACTTAACCTAAATAATAAAAAGATGTTTCCGGGATAGTAATTTAATGTTCCATTTAATTCAACTATTGATTCTTTGTAAAAACTAATCTCTTCAAACAATTCTGCTTTAAGTAGTGACAGCTGACCTTTACCCTCTATTTTATCATATTTTTTAAAAAATTCCTCTAAATTTATAAAATCTTCTTTCTTAGAGACATAAACAGGCCAAGCAAAACTAATATCACTTCTCTGTTCTATAATTCTTTCAGTATAATAACTCAAGGGGTATTCCCGAATAAGCTTCTCGTAAGCAATTTTTGCCTCCTCATCTGACCCCATATTCTCTAAAATCTTTCCCTTCCAGTACAGGGCATCATCTCCCAATCTGCTTTGAGAAAATCTTTCTGATAATTCTCGATAGTAATCTAATGCCTTAAGATCAACATTATTATTGGTATAATATCGGGCTAAATTCCATAGAGAAGTCATTGATTCATAGCTATTAGGGTATCTGCTTATCAATTCTCTCCATGGGGAAATCCCTTTTTCTTGTTCTTCTAACTGAAAATAAGATTCTGCCAGGCGCAGATAAGATTGTCGGGCATAATAGCTTTCAGGATATTGTTCGATAATTTTTTCATACTTATCTATTGCCAAGTAACGCTCTCCTAAAGCACGTAGAGAATTGCCCCCAAGATAATTTGCTTTGATAGTAATTTCACTGGGAGGAAATTTTGCTATAATCTCCTCACACTGATTAACAGCTTCCTTATACTCCTTTTTGTAATATAAGGACCTTGCCCTCTTATAATAAACTTCTGCAATATCGGAGGCTTCAGGAAAAGTCTTAATCACTTCCTTATATAAATCTTCAGCCAGATTATACTGTCGATATTTAAATAGAATATCAGCACATTTCACCATTATATGGTAAGGAACCTTTATGTCTTTTAAATCCTCTTGAATCTTATAAAAATGTCTAATCAATAACTCTTCCGGTTCTGAATTCCTTTTAAGTCTATAGCTTTCATCTAATATCTTATATAAACAGTTAAGAGAATCGATATATTTTTTTTCTTGCCAGTATATCTCAGAAAGCTCAAGCAAAACCTTTGCTTTAAGCTGGTTATCTTCAGAATCTTCCAAGATATTTTTATAGTAAATTACCGCAGAAGTTGTATCATTTAACTCTCGATAATTCTGAGCTATCTGGTAATTGGTCTCTGAAATAATTAGGCTTTGAGGAAAATTCTCTATTATTTGTTTATAAGTATCTATAGATTCGCGATTTTCACCTTTAAGTCTATAGGTTTCAGCCAGAAAAAGGAGGGAATAATCAGTCAAAATGGGGACATCTACTACTAAGTTTTTATAAACTTCTATCGCCTTATCCCAATCTTCAATTTTTCTATAACAATCTCCCAATATATATTGAGATTTAATATAAAGAGGTAAATTCAGGGTGGAATATTTTATCTTTAATAATTCGGGAATGGCTTGCTGGTAATTACTTTGTTGGTATAATTCCAATCCCACCTTATAGTTTTCTATATCTTCTTTTAGTTCAATATTTGAAGGTTGTTCTTCTACTACTTTAGAAAGCCTTAATATCTTCAGTTGTTGAGCCTCAAGTTCAGTCAACTCATTATTGTCAGCCAAAGCAATATTTGCTACGAATAAGCTGGTAGCTAAAATCATTATCAAAAAAAATATCATTGCAGTTTTCATTTTACACACTCTTATTTTCATTTTAGTTTTTATTCTGTAGAGACACGATGAATCGTGTCTTTTTTATTTAATATATCTCCTTCAGCACGGCACGCCGTGCTGCTACAAACTATTTAAAACATGTAAACTTATTTTTGCCTTTCACGCCGTGGTACTACAAATTTTCGTAGAGGTACTTTAATATTCTATTTTCAAAAATTTTAGGATCATTCTCTTCTTCTATAAAGATAAAATTATTTTCCATAAGACAAAAGACTACCCATCTCTTATTTTTAGTCTCTAATAATCCGGCAAGTGCTGAAGCCGAGGATAAGGTCCCGGTCTTACCCCA
>DMCY01000049.1 GCA_003451675.1 Candidatus Atribacteria bacterium | reverse complement strand
GGCTTTCATTTTACCTTTTTATTATATTTTTGCAATCCTTCTCTGGTTATTTGTCTTATTACTAACCAAAGAAAGTATTATTAATATATAATATTTTTTCCTCTAACTACCCCACTAAAGTTTACACTAACTTAATTAGAAATTTCAAATTCGTATCGCGTGAAGAAAAATAGCTAGAGAAAAAAGAAGAAAAGTTTACACTAACAACAGAAGAACATTTATATTACTAATGTCTTTCTTACAAAACTTGTCCCCTAACTTCATGAGGGTAGATTCTGCAAAATAAACAGTGAAAATCCAAAATTTTCAACAGGGTCTTATTTAACTAATTCTGAAACCGGGACTATTTCTATACCCGCTCTAATTAATTCAGGAATCACCCTCTTCAATACATAATAGGTATTTATGCGGCTATGACCAATAGCGATAGCCTCTCCTTCTCTTAAAGCAGTCTCTTGAACTTCTAACATTTGTCCTTTAATATATTCCATATCATTCTTATTATCCAAAAAGACCGACCTTACTGCAGTCTTAATCCCCATCTCCTGGGCAACCTCGTAGGCAATAGAATTCTTACTGGTCATGCTATCTATAAAAAATAAATTAAATTCTCTAATTTCTTCTAAGATTATTTCCATTATTTCTCTATCTTCTGTGATCTTTGAACCCATGTGATTATTTACCCCAATAGCATACGGAAAATCTAATATACATTCTCTAACAGCCAGTCTAATTTCTTCTTCTGACATATAGAATTTAATGGCACCGGGTCCAGGGTTAACAAAAGAATTACTGGGCTCCATGGGTAAATGCAACATAATTTCTTTATTATTTTTTTTGCCCTCTTCTGCAATAAATTCAGAATACTGGAGAAAAGGTAATATAGATAGTGCTATAGGAAATTCCAATTCCATTATTTTTTTTGCCACTTCTGTTTCATATCCCAAATCATCTATTATAAAGGCTACTTTAGGTAAAAAGTCTATCTCTTCCTCTGAAGAAGCTAAATCATTAACTATTAAATCTGTATATTGTTCGCTGTCATAAATAGTTTCTTCAGATTCCTTTACTTCTAACTCTATTTCATTAGTACTAGTTGGGTTAGTATTTTGGGTATTACGAAGGTTATTTTCTTCCTTAATAGACTTATTGAATAAATTAGAAATATTAAAAGCTACGATCAAAATAATTACTAAAGCAATAATATTTATAATTTCTCTTTGGCTCTTTTTCAAAATAAAATTCCTTTCACCTTTGGTTAGTTAGTTAAATTAGTCGTTAGCATTAAATTCAGGTTTTCGGTTTACAGTTAAAAGCTTAAAGTGAGAAGTGAAAAACCATAATTCAAAACGCAAAACTTTTTCTCTCAATACTAAATTTTAAATTTTAGTTTTTGATTCTTTATCTTCTCGTTTTTACTATATAGTATGCGAGATAAGAAAGGTAATACTCAAGAGTAAAACAATATATGTAAATTTTTAATTTTGAGCTGTGGTTTTACGTTTTGCGCTTTTCGTTTTTCGCTATATACTATTAAATACTATCTCAATTCCTCCTCCAACAACTGTATAGCCTTATTTAATTGCATATCCTGTTCACTATCTTCTGCTGGTTCTACTAATATATCTGGTTCAATCCCAATATGATTTATAGAACGCTCGCTAGGGGTAAAATATTCAGAAGTGGTAATAGCAATCCCTGAGCTATCAGATAGATTAAAGACTTGCTGAACTACTCCCTTGCCAAATGTTTTTTCCCCCAACAACTTACCTCTTCCAGAATCCTGAATCGCTCCAGCTACAATTTCCGAAGCACTCGCACTACCCTCATTAACCAACACGAATAAAGGCCATTCAGGATATTTGTTTCCTTTAGATTCTATAGTAGCTACTATCCCATCTCTATCTTTGATATGGACAAGCGGCCCTTCTTTTATAAATTTACTGGCTACCTCTATTGCACTATCCAATAATCCACCTGGATTATTGCGTAAATCAAGAATAATCCCCTGAATATCACTATCTTTTTTAAATTCATTTAAGACTTCTTCTAATTCAGGTTCAGTATTTATATTAAAAGTAGTAATCCTGATATAACCAATGTTATTATCTCTACCCATTACCTCCTTTTTTATCGCTTTAACTTCGATTATATCTCGGATTATGGCAATTTCTAAAAGTTCCTCTACATTTTCTCTTTTAATTCCTAAGGTAACTTCGGTTCCTTTCTCTCCCCTTAAAATATTAACTGCTTCATCTAATCCCATTCCTTCTGTTGATTTTTCATCAATCTCCACTATCTTATCTCCTGCTTTTATTCCTGCTCTATAAGCTGGGGTATCTTCAATGGGAGAAATTATAGTTAATTGATCATCTTTTATAGAGATAATTATCCCTAATCCTCCAAAACGACCTAAAAACATATCTTCCTGTTCCCTTTTAAGGGCTTGAGGGTCCATATAACGAGTATAGGGGTCATCAAGGGCTTTAAGCATACCTCTTATGCCCCCCTGAATAACTTTATCTAAATCTATATCCTTCTTTACGTATTCAAATCTTATCAAATTTAAAGCTTCAAAGAAAGGTTCTAAGTTGGCAAATAATTCCTCTTCATAAGTCTTGCTATTTGCTCGAACATTGTAAAATATAAATCCACTTATTATAGAAACCAATACAAAAATCGAAATTAAAGTAATTATTTTATTTCTTTTTATCTTTATCAAATTTTTCACCGCCGAATCTTAAAAATATTTATATTTATAGCCAATTCATAGGGTCAGTAGGTTTGCCTTCTACTCTAACTTCAAAATGCAGCCTGGTAGAAGAAACGCCGCCACTATCACCCACCTGGCCTACAATTTGCCCCTTTTTCACTTTTTCTCCAATATCTACTAAAATTTTAGAAAGATGAGCATATAGAGTAGTAACCCTTCCACCATGATCTATAATTATTATCTGCCCATATCCTTTTATATTTCCAGTATAAATTACCTCCCCTGAACCGGCTGCCCGAACTACCTGTCCAAGGGGAGCACTAATATCTATTCCAGAATTAAAGGTATAAGTATTAAATTCAGTATTTTTTTGTCTTCCATACCTAGAAATTAATTTACCCTGAATAGGTAAGGCTAAAATTCCCTTTTTAGGTTTTAGAATAATCGTTGGGATTTCCTTCTGGGAAGCCTTTTTAGAATCTTCTTCCTGCTGCTTATAAATTCTTTCTATTATGCTCTTTATTTCTTGAGAAGATTGCTCTAACTCTTTTAAAGATTTTAGATACACTTCTTTTTGAGAATCTATCTTATTAATTATAGATTTTTTAGCTTTAATAGAAAATTCAATATTTTCTTTCTCTTTCTCTACTTCTTTTTTTAACAAACTTAATATTTCTTCCCTATTTTCCAGGTTAATTTTATGATCTTCTATTTTTTTCATTTGCTGGCGAATATCATTAATCACTTCAGCATCTAAAGACAAAATATTTTTTATATATCTGAAACGGGTAAGAAAATCAGAAAAGTTTCCACTGTTGAATAAAATTTCCAAGTAGCCAGTTAGACGGCGCTTATAGATCTCCCTTAATCTACTTTCTAATAGCTTAGTCTTTTCCTTTAGCTTTTCTTTTTCAAGGACAAATTTATCTTCGCCTTGTTTTATCTCTTTTTGGGCAAGCTCTAAATCCTTTTCGATAGCTTGCAATTCTTTCTCTGTATCCTGTAAAAGTTTTTCAATTTTATGAAGAGCTCCTAAATAACCAATTTCTTTTTTCTGCAGATTGTTAATTTCATCTTTAACACTTTTAATCTGTTGTTCTATCTTTTTTAATCTCTGGTTTTCCTCCTTTATCTTTTTACTGTAGTCCCCACTGCTATCACCATAGCTAAAAAAAATAACAAATAAGATAAAGGTTAAAATCAATATTAAAATAGAAAATATTTTTCTATTTCTTAAAACTGATCGCTTTTTACACATCTAAATATTTTCCTACCGAAAACATACTTCCTAAAATTCCAACTAAACTACCTAACAACAAAATTGATATACCTATAGGCAATAAATCCATATTGCCCACCACTAATGGCAAAAAGGGAATGACTTGATGCACTTTATTTATGGCGAAAAAATAAAATTTATACAGAATTATTACGGATAGAATTGCTGAGATAAAACCTTGTAAAAAGCCCTCAATTATAAAAGGCCATTTTATAAACCCGGAAGTAGCTCCTGTTAAGCTCATTATCTCAATTTCATTTCTTCTGGCATATACAGTAATCTTTATTATATTCGATATAATCAAAATTGAGGCAAAGACCAAGAGTGCTAATATTAAAACTCCTGCTCTTCTAAATATATAAGTAAAATTTAATAATTTCTCTACTGTCCCTTGGCCATACTCGACTTCTTCTACTTTTTTTAATTTAGCAATTTGATTAGCAATTTGCCCAATCACCTTAGGATCTTTTGCCCGTATCTCGAAAGAAGCTGGAAGCGGGTTTGCTTCAATAGCGCTGAGTATATCTTTCTGCTCTCCTAAACTCTTTAATAAACGCTGATAAGCCTCCTCTTTGGATACAAATTTTACTTCTTTTATTCCATCTATTGAAGTGATGTTACTTTTTAAATTGTTTAGCTCGGCCTTAGAAATATTATCTTCTAAATAAACTACAATCTCCAATTGGGATTCTAAATTTTTTAGAAAAAGACTGGAATTTATAGAAATTAATAGAAACACTCCAACAATAATTAAAATAGTAGTGATACTTAATATTGTTGCCATACTCATTAAAGCATTTCTTCTAAAACTAAGTAAAGCCTCCTTAAAATAAAATCCCATATTCTCAAAAATCATCTTAATATATCCCTCTTTGCGTATCTTCTATTATTCGTCCTCGCTCCAGCCTCACTACTCGCTTCTTAGCTTTATCTATCATAAGTTTATCATGGGAAGCCATTACAATAGTAGTTCCCCGTATGTTTATATGAAATAGAAGTTTCATAATCTCCCAGGAAGTGTAAGGATCTAAATTTCCAGTTGGTTCATCGGTAAGCAATATTAATGGTTCGTTAGCAATAGCCCGGCCAATACATAATTTTTGCTGTTCTCCTCCAGATAATAAATGTGGTTTTATTTTCTTTTTATGTTCCAGCCTTACTAAATTAAGGACCTTCTTAACCTGCTGCCTTATCTCAAAATTAGTTGCTCCAATCGCTTTTAAACCAAAGGAAATATTTTCATATACCGTTCTATCATACAGTAATTTAAAATCTTGAAAGACAATGCCTATATTCCGTCTTAGATAAGGTATGTAAGCGGTTTTAAGTCGAGCTATGTTTATTCCATCGACAATTACCTGTCCCTTGGTAGGAACAATCCCTCGATAAATTAATTTTAAAAAAGTACTCTTCCCTGCCCCGGTAGGACCCACCAAAAAGACAAATTCACCCTTTCTTATATGGATATTGATATCCCGTAATGCCTGAATTTTATTGGGATAATTTTTATATACGTGAAACATTCTGATCATATTCAATAATAACCTCAATAGTTATGGTTTAAAAATTTAAAAACTAATTCATTGTTAACAAGAGCTTTTTCCTCTAAATTATTTACTTTTTCGAGTAAAATATCTTTTATTTTATCATTATTTTTTCTAACATATTCTATCTTTTTTTGAAAATTTTTTAAAGAGATATCTTCATCTATTTCCAACAACAATTCGGATAAGCCTAAATCTTCTACAAAATACTTCACTTTAGGATCATAGTCAAAAGCAACAAAAGGAATGTTAGCCATGCTGGAAAATATAATTGAATGGAGTCTCACGCCAACCATCAGAGATAATCGAGACAGGATAGAAAGTAATTCTTCAGGCTCAAGCCTTATCTTTAATACATCGGCCTGATTCTTCATCAAAGATAATACCTCTTCGCTAATATGCACATCTTCATCAAATTTAAAGGGAAGAAAAATAATTTTTGCCTTATAATTTTCAATTAAATAATCAGCTGCTTGGGCAAATATTCTTTTTGGATCCAATCCATTGCTCTTATATTCTCTAACTGAAACCCCAATTAAGGGACGGTCACCTGAATTAATCAATTCCTGAATATAGGGATAATTATCTATAATATGATTAATATTTTTCTTCTTCAATAAAAAGACGGGATCAGAATTCACATATATTGATGAACTTGAGACTCCCAAATTATTCAATAATTTTTTTGAGGGATTATCTCTTACGGTTATTATGTCAACTTTATTTAAAATCCACTTTATTAATACCTTATTAATCTTTTTATTAATCGGACCGATACCCTGGGCATAAATCATAGTTGGCACTTTAATTATTTTTGCTATCAATATCAATCCCAGGTAATATAATATGCTCCAGCCTTTTCCAGTTGAATCTTGAAGTAATCCCCCACCCCCGCTAATAAAAAGATTAGTATCTCGTAAACAACGTATAATGTCAATTAAGTGCAGTCGATTTATGGCTTTTACCTGGTAAGTTTGAGAAGTCTGCAAGGGACTATGGGAAAGAACTACTATCTTTACTTGGGGTATCTTTTTTTTAAAGGCTCTAACCATAGATTCAAGAATGGCTTCATCCCCGGTATTATTAAAACCATAATAACCGGAAATCATTATCTTTACCATGGTTTTAGACTTTTTCATAATTAATTCTTTTCCTAAATATTTTTACCAGATAATAAAATATAGTAACTGCTATTAATCCTAATGCTAAACCTAACCATACCCCGTTAAAAGTTCGTAGCATCGAAAATAAAAAGGGAGTGTGAATATGACAAAAGGTATTAATTAAAGTAACCGGGCCAATAGTCCCGATAATAATTATCGGAATCTTAAATTCTTTTATTTTTAAGTAGTTCATACTCATCACCAATAATAGAGCGGGATAACCTATTAAAAATTCTTTGTTTCTGGGTCGGGCAATTAAAGTCTTTTCTAAGAAAATTCTTATCTTCTCCTCAATATCCAAAACGGGGAGAAAAGAAAAATTCCCTGAACGAGAAATATAAATTACCAAGAATACCGCAAAGAACATCATTATAATTACATGTTCAATCAGGATGGGCTTCTTGATATTTTCTAAAATCATTAATTTGCCCTTATTCACCTTTAACCACATTATTATTAGGACTAAAAAAAGTGGGACCAGATAAGAAATCTTTATTCCGTTAAACTGCTCTATCCCCAACATAAATTTATTATTGCTTAATAAAGCTGCTATCAACATAGCACCAGATAAAGTAATTAAAATTATCCTGAAAAATCCGATTAAAATTTGTTTTATCATCAAAATAAAGCTGGGATAGTTTTCAGGAATATCTTGGGCATCTTTAAATTTAGAATTATTATTTCCCAAAAAATACTTTTGGTTATTAATGATAGCCAAAGTGGGAAATATTAGAGCTGTCAGTAAAGCCATTAACTTTATTAAAAATATTTCTCGATTTAAAAAGAGGAGGAGTAGAGAAAATAAGATTCCTAATAATAACAGAGAATATTCTTGATATTTTTTTAGGTTGAAGACATTTTTTAAGAGGATTAATCCCCCAGAAATAACTCCCAGGATTAGTAAGAGAATAAATATTTTTGGTGCCTGATAGGGAACAGAAAGAATACTAGCTCTTCCCGTGTTAAAACCATTCGCTTTCAACTCTTCTGTTATAGTTCTGATATACGATACATTGTCCTCAATAAGATTAGAGTTAGATTTCATAAAAGGCTTGATATAAAAGATTCTCACCTTTCTTTCCTTAGCTGCTCTAATCCATCTTTCTGTGGCTTTCTGTTTAGAAATAATTTCCATTTCTTCTTTGGTAATGCTATGAACTCTAACTGCTAATTCACTTGCTTGATGAGCGATTGTTTCGATCCCTTCTTGGCCGGCAAATTCTATAATTCCGAAGGGATATCCTTTTGTTTTTAGAAGTTCTGCGGTATAAGTTAAGTTTTCTTTTGAAGGATAACCTAAAACTGTTTCCCCCTCAAAAATTATTCCCGAAATCTTTCCTGCTCTATCACTCTCTTTAAACTTGAACTCTATATCTTCCTTATTTACTTGAGGGAAGTTTTTGAAACGTAAAATGACCTGAAAGCCCAAATTTCTTACTAACTCAATATCTTCTTCTGAAAATCCCAAACCTAAATCAGCAAGCTTTTCCTCGCTCCCTTTCACTTTTAAACCCGTATAAGGAAGGAAACCAAGATCTCTTATTAAATCTTCGCCCAATTGTCTTTGTAAATTCTCCTTTATACGAAGATAATCATTTTTATCATTGAATATAATATAAGCTTCCCCCGGTGAAGGTTGTAATTTTCTAAAGGGGTCGATTGATTTTATGAAGAAATTTAATTTATTAAGTTCTTTATCGGAAAAATAGAGTATCTTCCCGGACAAAGCAAGGCTTTCCAGGGTATCTTCATGAACAGCTATGGAATTAATCCCGGAGTTTTTTATTTTAGCCAGCAGTTCAATTTCATCATAACCTTCCTGATAAGATAATTCTTTCAATTCATTCAGGCTCATTACCAATTCTACTTGCTTGAAATTACTCTCCAATTTAGAACGATTATAAGTTATAATCCCGGCAACTGCTAAAGCAGTGATAATAAAAAAAATCAAAATTAAATAAGATTTTTTAGGCACAATAATATTTCCTTTACCTTCATTTGATATCTGATAAACTGAAAATATTTTAGCATATTTATAATAAGAAGTAAAAACAAAAGAAAGTATCGTCTGTGTCAACCTTTTGGGGGTAGTTTTCTTTGGTGAAAAAATTTCCTCTGGTTTCGGGTAGACCTACCCCTTATTTTATTAAGACTTATGGTTTTTACCAATAAGCACAATTGCCCTTATTTTATTTAGGTTATGATAATACATCTTAATCTTCTTTCTTATATTTTTTTTAACTG
>DMCY01000003.1 GCA_003451675.1 Candidatus Atribacteria bacterium | reverse complement strand
GCGAGTTTTCTGAAAGCCTATAGTAAATTAGTCGATAGTGAATAGTCGTTAGTCGTTAGTTCAAAACTCAAAACTTTTTTTGCATAAAGTATTGTTTTTGGTGTAGGGGTCGGATTTATCCGACCCGTTTTCATTGCGGGTTCGATGCCTGCCTGTGCGTGTACGCACGCAGACAGGCATCGAACCCCTACGAAAAAAGGAAATTACTGTACAATCAAGTTATCCTAAAGTTCACCCATTTCACTCATTAATACTCCCAGTGCAATAGAATTTAATTTCGACTGGGCAGAATCTGCCCGAGAAGCCAGCACTACTGGAACTTTTGCTCCCAAAAGTAATCCCGCTGGTTCTGCCTTAGCTAAATAAACCAAAGCCTTGGCAAAGATATTCCCTGATTCGATATTTGGTGCCAATACAATATCTACTTCTCCGGAAACAGGGCTTTCAACTCCCTTATGTTTTGCTGCTTCTTTAGAAATAGCATTATCAAAGGCTAACGGCCCATCTACTATCCCTCCAACAATCTGTCCTCTCTCGCTCATTTTAGCTAAACAGGCTGCATCGATAGTTGCCGGCATATCAGGATTCACCAATTCTAATGCCGCAACAACTGCTACTTTAGGTTTTTCAATTCCTAATGAGTGGGCATAATAGATAGCATTTTGAATTATCTGGGCTTTTTGTTTTAAATCCGGACTGATGCTCATAGCCCCATCAGTCATAGTAAGTAAACGATCATAATCTTTAATCTGTAAAGTATAAACATGGCTGAGCATCCTATTAGTCCGTAAACCAATCTCTTTATCTAAAATTGCCTTTAAAAGTCTTGCTGTCTCTATCATTCCCTTCATTAATATAGAAGCTTTTTTATTTCGCACTAATTCTACAGCACATCGGGCTGCCTCTGTTTTATCAGGCTTATCAATTATTTCATAATTAACAGGGTCAATACCTTTTTTTTCAGCTATCTGAATAATTTCTTTTTTATCGCCGACTAAAATTGAATCGATTAATCTTTCCTTTCGAGCAGTTTCAACTGCGTTTAATACATCTTCCTGCTCAGCAGAAGCTACTGCCATTTTTTTAGGACCATAATCTTTTGCTTTTTCTAATACTTCATCAAAAGTTTTTAACATCTTTTTCTTATCACCTCTTTATTAGAAAATTTAGCAATTAGCCGATTAAATTAGTCGTTAGTAGTAAATACAAGATACAAGATAAGCCAATTCACCGATTTACTAATTGGCTAGTTAGCCGGTCTTCCAGTCTACCAGTCAAATTTTTATTTGCTTTCTTCTTTCTTCTAACTCCTGAATACTGGCTTCTGAGTTCTACTTCCTTCACGCGATACGCAATACGCGATACTCGATACGAATACAGTTTCTTAGTTTTTAATTTTCTTCTTGATTACATTACCTAATCTCTTAATGCCCTCTTCAATATCTTCCTCACTTGGATAACAGAAAGACAGCCGCATAGTGTTTTGGCCTTTTCCATCAGCAAAAAATGGAGCACCAGGCACATAAGCTACATTCTCTTTGATTGCCTCTTTAAACATTTCTCCGGTATCTATGTACTCAGGTAAAGTAGCAACTACAAAAAATCCACCCTCAGATTTAGTCCATGTAACTTCAGCAGGAAAATATTTATCTAATGCTTTTAACATTACATCCCGCTTTTTTCTATAAATTTCGATATTTGATTCTATATTTTTATCTATATTGTAATTATTGCAATATTCATAAGCAATTAATTGGTTTAAGATACTGGAACATAAATCGGTTGCTTGTTTCAGTATAGCCAACTTCCTTATTATTTCTTTATTGCCTAATATCCAAGCCAATCGCAAGCCGGGACATAATATCTTAGAAAAAGTACCTAAACTCACCACTAATCCATTATCATCCAAAGAATATATAGAGGGGATAGGTTCTCCTTCGAACCTGAGTTTTTCATAAGGATTATCTTCTACAATAAATACATTAAATTTATGAGCAATTTCGATTATTTTTTTTCGTCGAGCCAGGGACATAGTTACCCCTGCAGGATTCTGAAAATTAGAAATAGTATAAATAAACTTAACTTTTTTCCCTTCACCTTTTAGCTGGGTAAGCTTTTCCTCTAAAATATCCATCCGCATCCCATCTTCATCCATAGGGACACCTACCAATTCTCCTCCATAACTGTGAAAAGCATTTAAAGCAGCTAAATAACTAGGCAGTTCTACTATTGCAATATCTCCGGGGCTTAAAAATGCTTTACCTATTAAATCTAATCCTTGTTGTGAACCGGAACTAATAATTATATTTTCTAACTCCCCATTATTACCATCTTTTGCTAAACTATCTAAAATACATTTTCTTAATTCAGGTAATCCTTCGGTGCTGCTATACTGTAAAGCTTGAGCGCTTTTTTTAACAAAAATATTCCGGGATATTTCCTTTATCTCTTCTACTGGGAAAGTTTTAGGATCTGGCATTCCTCCCGCTAAAGATATAACTTCCGGATTTTGAACTAATTTCAAAATCTCCCGAATAGCTGAAGCTTCCATTTTTGAAGCTAAGACAGAGTAAAATTCCTCAGTATTTATAGACACTTCTCTCACTCCTTCTATGAAAGCCAAATGCAAGTTTTATTTTTTATGGGGCTGCATTGGCTTTTAATTATTATTCTCCCCCATCTCTTAGATCTTTGATCATCCTTCTATCCGTGCCTATCCCCATTTTCACGAGGACAGTTTACAACACACATCATAAAATTTGATAGAGGACCCTCTAACCTTTTTAAGAACGCTCTCGATGAATGGGACGTTAGGAGTGAATGAGAGCGGTCCTTGATATTTCTGTTCGGTAAAATCTATTCTCCTTCCAGACCTGATAAACAATCTTTAACAACCTTCTGGCAGTAGCAACTTTAGCTGAATTAGAGCCTTTCTTAGCCTTCATTGAATAATAATAGCTTCTTATCTGGGCATCCTTTCTGGCTGCTGGTACTACTGCCTCAATTAAGGCCCATCTTAAGTATTTATTACCTTGTTTGATGATTCTACCGTGATAGGTCTTGCCTCCAGAAGAATAAGTAGAGGGCACCAGCCCAGCATAGGCACATAGCTTATTGGAGGTAGGAAAACGCTCAATTTTATCTATCTCATGCCTTTCTAACATAGCAAAAAACTCCCCTATACCCGGTATAGACTTTAAACGGTCCACTATTTCGTCATTTTCTTTGAGTTGGGATAGGATAGACTCTACCCAGCTAATACGGGTCCTTAATTCTTCTAGGAGTTCCAATTGACCATCCAAAAGCTTTCTCTCCAGGAGAGGCAAG
>DMCY01000071.1 GCA_003451675.1 Candidatus Atribacteria bacterium | reverse complement strand
AAAAAGTAGTTCCTTTTTTTATTTTTTATCTTGGCATAGAGTAATGTTTTGGTATAAAATGATACCAATTATAGAAACTATATCTAAACAAAAGGCAATTCAAATTTTAATTCAGAAAAATATTTCTCTCCTGGATATTAGCACTGCCAAAAAAATCTTCTCCTTTAAGAAAGAGAATAGTCTTTATAAATTTCTTCAAAGATTAGAAAGGGCTGATATCTTAAAGAGAATTGTTAAGGGATGTATTTGACCTTTGGTATCTATTAAGCAAGAGGATAGCAATTGATTGGAATTTGGTTAATCTAAAAATGTCTTTTTATGATAAAAAGACTGATGTTAAAGAATTAATAGAGATTATTAAAGGAATGCGAGAACAAGAAATTCAGAAGGATTTAACCAAATTTTTACCTCTAAATCAAAGAACGACCGTTGCAAAAGTAAAAATCTGGCTAATGGAAAAGTTAGGCGATAGAGAATAAATATTTTATAAAAGAAGATTACCCTTATGAGTAAAAAAGAGGATAGGCTACTTTTTTTATATATTAACTAACTCTTAAACTCTTAACCCGCTGAAGACGAGAATGATGATCCAAAAGCTTTTTTCTTAGACGAATATTAGAAGGAGTAATCTCCAATAATTCATCCTCCTGGATATAATCCAGGGCCTGTTCCAAAGAAAACTGACGGGGTTTCTCCAAACGCAAGGCTTCATCCGAACCACTTGCACGCATATTGGTAACGTGCTTTTTCTTGCATACATTAACTTCCATATCATCACTTCTCTTATTTTCTCCTACAATCATTCCCTGGTAAACTTCTGTAACTGGGCCTATAAATAGCGTTCCTCTCCCCTGAGCATTATGAAGGCCATAAGTACTGGTCATTCCGCCTTCATAGGCAATTAATACTCCCCGAGAACGAGTAGGGATAGGCCCCTTGTATGGCTGATAATCAAGAAAGAGATGGTGCATTATTCCTTTACCTTTTGTCTTGGTAAGAAATTCATCCCGAAAACCGATCAACCCTCTGGCCGGAATTTCAAATTCAAGCCGCAATTGATCAGAAGAAAATTCAACCATATTAACCAACTCCGCCCTTCTCTTTCCGCAAATTTCCATAACTACTCCTAAGCTATCTTTGGGGATATCACAGGTCATAAGTTCTATGGGTTCGCATTTCACTCCCTTAACATTTTTAAAAATAACCTTGGGTTTGGAAACCTGAAATTCGTACCCTTCTCGACGCATCTTTTCAATAAGAATAGAAAGATGAAGCTCTCCTCTTCCTGAAACATGAAAAGTATCTGTCGATTCTGCTTCTTCGACTCTAAGGCTCACGTTGGTTTCAACTTCCTTAAAAAGACGCTCTCTTAAATGACGGGAGGTGACAAATTTCCCTTCCCGACCACCAAAAGGACTATCATTAACAGTAAAATCTACAGTCAAAGTAGGTTCATCTATTTTTATTTTAGATAAGACCTCAGGTTTTTCTCTGCAAGCTATTGTCTCTCCAATATTAGCTTCGCTAATTCCCGCTATAGCCACAATCTCTCCGGCCTCAGCTCTCTTTACTTCTTTTCTTTCCAATCCTTCGAAAAGATAAAGTTTTACTACTTTACTGTATACCTGACTCTTATCTCGCTTGATTAAAGTAACTGTTTCTCCCTCCTGAATTTCTCCTCGACTAATAAGTCCAATTGCTATCTTCCCCACATAATCATCATAATCAAGGTTGGTAATCAATAATTGCAAAGGAGAATTATATTCCACTAAAGGAGCAGGTATATATTTTAAAATAGTTGAAAAAAGAGGTGTTAAATTATCCTCTAAAGAATCAGGAGAAAATCCGGATAAACCCGAGCGGGCAGAAGTATAGATAACCGGAAAGTCTATCTGCTCATCGTTAGCCCCTAATTCAATAAATAGATCATAGATTTCGTTTAAAACTTCAGCAGGACGAGCATTAGGCCTATCTATTTTGTTGATGACTACTATGGGAATAAGTTTTAATTCCATAGCTTTACGCAAGACAAATCGGGTTTGAGGCATAGGTCCTTCGAAGGCATCTACAATCAGAAGTACTCCGTTAACCATTCTTAAGATTCTCTCAACCTCTCCCCCAAAATCTGCATGACCCGGCGTATCTACAATATTAATTTTTACCCCCTGCCAATGAACTGAGGTATTTTTGGAAAGGATAGTAATCCCTCTTTCTCTTTCCAAATCATTAGAATCCATTACCCTTTCTTTTACCTCCTGGTTATCCCGAAAGGTGCCGCTCTGCCTTAACATAGCATCTACCAGAGTGGTCTTGCCATGGTCTACATGGGCAATAAGGGCGATATTTCTTATATTTACAGCTTCCATTATTTTAATTTCCTTTTACTTATTACTTTGTAAAATTGCATTGAACATACAAGCGTAAATGTTACCACAATTAGAAGTAATATTCAAGAAAACTTTTTTCTCATTTTTGCAGGATTTTTTAACCCCTTTGTCGTATTATTTTAATTAGTTGTTAATAAAATCCAAAAAATAATATTTTCTCAATAATTTTTGTCATGCTGTAGTCAAACTAGTGTGATATAATTATAAAAAAGCTTTCTTTTTAGTAGATATAGATTATAGATGTCTAGTCTATTCAAAGGTTAAAATAAAAATATTAAAGAAGCTGCAATCTAAAAAATAATTAAAAAATATTAAATAAAATCAATGTGCTATTGCTATGTTTTAAAATTAACCTCAAGCATCCACATATGTAGAATAAATAAAAAATAAGGAGTAAAATAAATTTATGAACCAATTATTAACAATTAGAGAAGCAACTAAATGGGCTGCAATGTTCTTACAAAAACAAGTAAGTACATCAAATATTTCTTATTTGATTCAATATGGAAGAATAAGAAAATTTGGCGAAAATGGTGAAGTACTAATAAATATTGCTGATTTAGAAAATTATTATAAATCTCATTATCATACCAAAGAAGATAGATGGAAAAGACGCTTAGGCAATGATTTGAACTGGGCTCTTTCATTCTCAGAATATAAGGAATCAGAAACAACAAAACATGTTCATAGATTACATCCATATAAGGGAAAATTTATTCCTCAGCTTGTAGAATATTTCCTAGATTCTCATACTGATAATTTTAAAAAAGAAGCTCTCTTCAAAAAAGGAGATATCATCCTTGATCCATTTTGCGGAAGCGGAACAACTTTAGTGCAATGCAACGAATTGGGAATGTATGCAATTGGGATAGATATTTCCGCATTTAATTCACTAATAAGTAACATAAAGGTCGAAAATCATAATCTTCAAGATGTTGCTATAAACTTGCAAAATATCACAAAAGAACTCAGGAAATTTCAAATAGGAAAGAACAATACAAAATTTGAAGAGGAATTATTATATGAATTAAAATTATTTAATACTAAATTTTTTCCTTCACCAGAATATAGAAGAAAAATCAGACAAAATGAAATAAATGAAAGAGAATATTCGAAAATAAAAGAAAAGGAATTTCTAAAAATTTATAATAATCTAATCGAAAAATATAAAATTCCTCTTAAACAAAAAAAATCTTCAACTTTTCTTGAAAAATGGTACTTGCAAACTGTAAGGGATGAAGTTGATTTTGTATTCGAACAAATAAAAAAAGTTAAGAATCCACAAACTAAAAAAGTATTAGCGATTATTTTAAGTAGGACTATTCGCTCTTGTAGAGCAACAACTCATTCTGATTTAGCTTCTTTAAAAGAACCAATAATAACCACATATTATTGTAAAAAACACGGGAAAATATGTAAACCTCTATTTTCTATATTCAATTGGTGGGATAGATATGGAAAAGATACAATAAATAGGCTAAATCAATTTGATAGATTAAGAACAAATACTTACCAAAAATGTCTTACAGGCGACAGCAGAACTATGGATATTTTTTTAGAATTAAAGAAAAGAAATCAAACTTTTGGAGAATTAGCAGAAAAGAAAAAGATAAAAGGTATTTTTTCCAGCCCTCCTTATGTTGGCTTAATAGATTATCATGAACAACATGCTTATGCATATGACCTTTTTAAATTCGATAGAAAAGATAAACTTGAAATAGGCCGTTTATATAATGGGCAAGGCCAAGAAGCAAGAGAGTCCTATGTTAAAGGCATCTCCGAAGTTTTGAGCAATTGTAAGAAATATATGCAATATAATTACGATATTTTCTTAGTAGCTAATGACAAATATGGCCTTTATCCTAAAATTGCTGAATTGGCAGGAATGAAAATTGTGAACCAGTACAAAAGACCAGTATTGAATAGAGTTGAAAAAGATAGGTCTGCATATGCGGAAATTATTTTTCATTTAAAGGAGAAATAGCATGTCCCTTTCTAAAATCCAAAAAGATAATATAAAAGCCCTACTTTCAAAAAAAATTGAAACTAAACTGAAATCATATGGAAGAGAAACAAAATCGATGCCTTTTCTTGCACGACTAATTCAAGATAATGAAAAAATCGCAGCATATTCTTTTATTCATTCAATGGCGACAACATTGGGAATGTCTATTTACGAAGATGTTTCTGTAATTATTGCTTCTGAAACTTCGCAAGAATGTTTCAGAAAATATGGTTTAGGTGGAGTAATTTCAAAAGATCAAAAAAGGATAATCACTGAAATAATTACTAAGCTAAGAAATGGTAGTAGAAAAGCAAATATAGAAAAAGAAATGGAAGAAGTATTAAAAGCATCTAATAAAAACGGAGAATTTCAAAAATCAGGAAATATTGCTGATTTTTATATGAAAAGGGACGATAAAGAATATTACTTCGAGATTAAGACAGTAAAGCCAAATATTGATGTATTCGAAAAAAGCAAAACAAAACTATTAGAGTGGGTTGCTCGTAAAAGGAAGAAAATAAATGTATTTTTAGCTTTTCCTTACAACCCATATCATCCAAAACCTTATTATAGATTTACTGAAGTTGGCATGATGGACATACATAATGATTTCTTAGTTGGTAATGAGTATTGGAATTTTATTGGTGGTAAAAATACATTTCCTGAACTATTAGAAGTTTTTAATGAGGTTGGCAAAGCATTTAAAGTAAGATTAGAAAGGAAATTTAAAGAAATAGCAAAAGAAAAAATTGATTCATATTAGCCAAATGTTTAATTTATAAAGAAAGAAAAGAGGCGTCGAGTCTCAATATTTAGCATAACTTTTTAAAATAGAATTGGGGTTTTTACTGTTGGCACTTGAATATTACGAAAAAGAACGGTCCTTTAGTGTAAAGAAATACTGGATTCCGGTTATCCGCTTTCGCGAGCACAAGTTCCACGAGAATGACCCCGGTGAAGCAGAGCTTCACACGGCAGGCAGAAACCCTTTGTTTCCAAAGGTTTCTCAAAACCCCCTCAGAAATACTCTAGATACGCACGGAAAGTACTTTTTTTGGCGTTCAAATTTTTCAAAAAATTGGCAATTTAGTACCCTGATTCTGGGGTATTTTTTATCTTTAAAATCCACAAACCCTTATAAATAACTACTTTCAGATTTTGAGGGAGTGAAAATTTAGCCAAAAAATAGCCATTTTCAAGGGATAAAGTATAGCTCGCCTTAAAAAAATGCGAATGCAAACGTTATTTTAACATCCACTCAAAACCCTTATTTTGTAAAGGTTTCCTGCTCCGTATTCCTACAAACCTTTATTTCTTAAGGGAAATTTGTTATATCTCTAATTATTTATCTTTACCCCCCTTCCCTTTAAAATACAAACTATCTTCTAAGTCAATTATCTCAGTGGGTATTTCTTGTTTTTTTAGTTTATTTGCCCCTCTTTGTGTGACTACTAATGTACCGGGATTATTGAAAATAATCCCAGAGACCATACACACTTTTCCCTTTATCAACACAATCTCAACTTTAGCATCATCCGGATCAAAAATAGTAATATCGGCATCTGCTCCGATAGATAAATGGCCTTTATTTTTTAACCCCAACATTCGTGAAGGAGTTAAACTTATTTTTTGAACCAGCTCACTTAAAGTTAAAGCACAAAAACGAACCAATGGTAAACCGTGAGCAAGAATACAATTTCTCGGGATTGCTCCGGCATCACTACTAATGGCATCTACCACAAAATCGCCATTATTATCTCTTTCTGTTGCACATACTTGAGCTGACCTCCTGCGATTAACTGGAAAGCAAATGCCTGCTTTAAAATCGTGTCCTTTCCAATAATTAATTGCCTCCTCGCCATAAATATATTCCATTTTACTACCTACCAAAGCATATACTCCTGCATACTTTACTCGGAGAGCCTCTTCTAATCCTTCCTTACTTACTTGGTATCCTTTAGCCCGTAAAGCATTGCGGAGTACATAACTTCGAGGCACACCATTCCCATTAATTCCTCCATAACAAGCATTATGTAAGGCTAAATGACTCTCAGAAACAATATTAGGTGATTTTTTAAGAATATCCATAATTATTTTAAGTTCTAATAAAGGATCTTCTATATAACCACGACAATAAGCATTAACATGGGCGATATGTAAGGGTTTTCCTTCAGCTAGTTTAACCGCCTCTTCAACTCCTTGTATGTTACTACCTGTTTCAGTGGTTCCTACATGAAACCCCATATAACCTTTCTCCTGGTGAGTTATTTGGAAAATATTATAAGTAATTTCAGGGGTAAGTGGATAATGGCCTCCCAATATTTTTATTCCAATTGCTCCACTATCTAAATTTCTGTTGATAACTTTTTTTAATTCTTCAATTGGAGGATTTTTACTTTTTATGCCATTCTCGGGATAGATTGCTTCTAAAACTGCTACATTAAGTCCACATCCATATTTAGTTATCTCCCGTTTAATTACTTCTATCGGCCCTTCAAAATCAAAAGCAGTAGTCACTCCGGTGTTTATTAACATTCGATAACCTGCTCCCTTAGCAGCTGGTCTGGCAATATGACAATGAGTGTCTATTATTCCGGGAATAATTACTTTTCCAGATATATTAATTACTTGTTCGGCTAAAGAGTCGTCAATTTCTTCTTCCACTTTAGTGATTTTATCACCTTTTACCGCAACATCACCGATAAAGTCTCTATTATTAGCCGGGTCAACAATACGCCCTCTTTTAAATAAAAAATCATATTTCATTATAAGCCACACTTTCTTTATTATTTTATATTTTTGTTAATATGTTTAGTTCGCCTTTTATATTCTCTATACTACAAATTATTCAGAAATCCTTCTTTATTTAGAAATTTTAAATAAAAAATTATCTTGTAATTATTGCGAAGATTTAGGCATTGATAAAATTTTCTTGGTAGCCTCTTATAATTGTTAAGGGTCAAGTCTAATATTTGAAATTTACAACTTTATCAAAATCCTCGAATATCAAATATAAAGATTTTGCTCCACATAGATAAAATAAAATTAATTAGATTTAAATATGGGTATGGAAGAGTGGCTGATGTTCTTAGTTGTTTATTTCTTTTTCTCTGTCTGTTTAATTATTCCTCTAAGAAGAATTTCAGCTGAAGATAAATTAGTAGCTAATGGGATATCATGCACATCACAAACCTTCATAAGAGCTGCAATATCGGGATCGTGGGGCTGTTTTGCCAGAGGGTCACGCAGGAAAATTACCAGATTTATTTCTTCACTCGCCACTAAACCGCCAATCTGCAAGTCACCACCTTCAGGGCCAGACATCATTTCTTTTACTTCTAATCCAATCTTTTTATTAATCAGGTGACCAGTTCCCTTGGTTGCTATAAGGTCACACTTTTTTAAAAACTCCTCATTCTTACTGGCAAAAGCTAACATATCTACTTTCTTGGCATCATGAGCAATCAGAGCAACTCTAAATTTTTTTCCTTTTGATAACTCTTTTCCCTTAGTCGGAACGACTATGGTCTTATATGATCTATCCATTGTTATTTACATAACCTCCTCTTTTTACTTGTTTTAATCTTTTCGTTATTAGATCAATTATCAATTATCCTAATATCGCTAAGTGGCCAGGCTTCATCAACTTTCAAGAACCGTCCTTCGAAACAAGAATTATCCAATGCTTTTTTTACTCTTTTAGCCTCTTCTATATTAGACATTTCCACAAACCCAAAATCTCTACCTCTAATTATATTTACTTGTTTGACTTTACCGTAATCGGAAAACAATTTATTTAGCTTATCATTCTCGGTAGAATATTTGAAATTTCTTACATAAAGTTTTCTAATTTGCATTTTATACCCCCCTTTTTTTTAAATATTTAAATCATTTAACATAAATCTTTGTATTTCATTCCAATCTAATATCTTTTATTAAAAAATACTCTTAAATTATTACGGTAAGATTAAGATTAGATTAAGATTTGATGAAATTTTTGGGCAGTCTAAACTTTCGAATAAGACACAGACTACTTTTAATAATATTTTGCTTTAATTTTTTTAATTGTTTATAATATTAAAAACTCGATGCTATTAATCCAAAAATTACTTAAAACTCTTGAGGAAAATTTTTATGAGTAAAGAAAAGATATTGGTAGTGGATGATGAAAAAGATATAGTTGAGCTTCTCCAATATAATTTAGGAAAAGAAGGATATAAGATAAGTGTTGTCTTCAGCGGAGAACAGTGCTTGGAAAATATTAAAACTGAACTTCCAGATTTAATTCTCCTCGATTTAATGCTTCCCGAAATAGACGGCTTAGATGTTTGTAAATTCTTAAAAAACAATTCCCAAACTTCTCACGTCCCCATCATTATACTTACTGCTAAAGGAGAAGAAACCGATATAGTGTTGGGCCTGGAATTGGGAGCAGATGATTATATCACTAAACCCTTCAAGATAAGAGAATTGTTAGCCCGAGTAAAAACTGTACTCCGTAGGACAAAAAATAATATTCCCCTTCCCTTTAAAGAAAAAGAAATTATCAAATTTAACGATTTAGTTATTGATTCAATTAAACATCAAGTTACTATAAAAGACCGACTCTTAAATCTAACTTCTACCGAATTTAAATTATTAAAATTTTTGGCTTCCCACCCCGGAAAAGTCTTTACCCGAGAACAGCTGCTTAATCAGGTCTGGGCGGAAGACAGTTTTATTCTAGATAGAGCGGTTGATGTTCATATCAGGAGGTTGCGGCAGAAACTACTAACAGCCAATGATTATATAATTACCATTAGAGGGGTAGGATACAGATTTAAAGAGGAAGTATGATAAAAAAAATCAGTTGGAAATTATTTTTTACTTATATAATTATAATTATTATCTGCGTAATGACCATAGGCTTACTGTCCACTGTTCAGTTACGTAATTTTTATATCAATCATTTGGCTTCTAATTTAGAGTCTAACGCTACTCTTATTAAAAATTTCTTATACGAAGACTTATCTGAAAATAATTTATCCGGGATAAAATCTAAAACAGAAACTTTAGGAAGAGAGATTAACACTAGAATTACTATCATCAATACAATCGGTACGGTTTTAGGCGATTCAGAGAAAGATCCCGCCTTAATGGAAAACCATGCCGATAGGCCAGAAATCAAAGAAGCACTCCAGGGCAAAACAGGAAAAAGTATCCGTTATAGTTCCACTTTAGAAATAGATATGTTGTATATTGCTATACCTATCATTAAGGATAATCAGACTCTTGGCATAGCTCGACTCTCTCTTCCTCTAACAGAAGTGAACGAAAATATTAGTAATCTTCATAAAATAATTATTTTAGCCACCGCAATTACTTTAGCTATCGCTTCCATAATTAGCTTAATAATTTCTTTAACCATTACCAGGCCTTTGCAAGAAATGACTAAAGTTTCACAAAAGATTTCTAAGGGTGATTTTAGTAAAAAACTTAAAATTAATTCTCAAGATGAAGTAGGTCAGCTTGCCAATAGTTTAAATCTAATGTCAGAGGAATTAGAGAATAAAATAAGGATTATCAGTGAAGATAAAGATAAGATGAAGGTGATACTCTCCAGTATAATTGAGGGGATAATAGCTATAGATAAAGAAGGCAGAATTATACTTTTTAATCATGCCCTGGGAAATATGATTGATTACTCTTTTGATAGGGTTTTAGGAAAATTCCACTGGGAGATAATAAGAAATAACCAATTAAACGAACTTTTAAAAGAAACTCTACAAAAGGGCCAGACCTTGACTCGGGAAATAATTCTATTTTCTCCTCAGGAAAAAATATTTCATGCCTCAGCTAATCCTCTAACAGAGAAGAATAAGATCTGGGGAGCGGTAGTAGTCTTAAATGATATAACTGAAATTAAAAAATTGGAAAAAATGCGATCGGAATTTGTAGCCAATGTCTCTCATGAGCTCAGAACTCCTCTTACTTCTATCCAGGGATTTGTAGAAACCTTAAAAGAAGGGGTGATGGATGACCCGAAAAAAGCTCGATATTTTTTAACCATAATCGAGAGACAGAGTAATAGATTAAATACCTTAATCGAAGACCTTTTGCAACTTTCCAGGATAGAATCCCAGGAGATATTGATGAATTTTCAATCGGTTAATTTAAAAGAACTTGTCGACCAGATAACTCTGGAGTTTAAAGGAAAAATCGAGGATAAAAAACAGCACCTTAAAGTAGATATTTCTCCCCGGCTTCCTTTATTAAAAGTAGATTCAGAGCAAATCGCAACCGTTCTGAGAAATCTTTTAGATAATGCTATAAAATATACCCCTAATAGAGGAGAAATCTCTATCTCCGCCTTAAAAAAAGCAGAAAACATTTATATTGAAGTCGCTGATAATGGCATAGGTATATCAGCTGAGCATCTACCTCGACTCTTCGAACGTTTCTACCGAGTAGATAAGGATCGTTCTCGAAAATTAGGAGAAACTGGTTTAGGACTTGCCATTGTAAAACATATAGTCCAAGCTCACGGAGGGACAGTAGGTGTAGACAGCGGGTTAGGGAAAGGCTCTAAATTTTTCTTCACCCTTCCCAAAAATCCTTTAAATTAAAATGACACTCTTTTTATTTAGTTTCTTACCCCCTCTTCGATGTTCTCGCTTTACAAGATTAAACTACCACCACCTTAGGCGGTAGTTTTTAAAGAAAAATATTATTTTTACCTGCCCCGTTAAGGTAAGGACCGGGTCGGACAAATCCAACCTCTACCTACCTCCAAAAACTACAAATTACAAATTAATCAAAACTTAATTAATTTGTAATCAAATTGTAACATTAGAAATTTAAAATCAGGTCAGAATCAAAAAAATATTTTAGGAGGTATGATTTAATGAAAAGAATTACTCGAACATTACTTTTAGCTTGTGTTATCTTAACTTTAATGGTCCCTATCTCACAGGCTGGGGAAGGACAGCTTGTTGTCCAGGGCTCAACTACTGTCCTTCCTATAACCCAAGCAGCTGCTGAAGTCTTTATGCAAAATAACCCTCAAGCAAACATCTCAGTGCGAGGAGGAGGATCAGGAAATGGTATTGCCGCTTTAATTGATGGAACTTGCAACATCGCTGATGCTTCACGGCCAATGAAGGTGAAAGAAATTTTACTTTGTCAGAAAAAAGGAATTAGTCCTGTTCCTAATATTGTAGCGATGGATGGCATTGCGGTTATAGTTCACCCTTCTAATCCAGTTCAGGGTTTAAGTATGGAACAGATAAAGGATATTTATACGGGAAAAATAACCAACTGGAAAGAATTAGGAGAAAAAGACCAGAAGATTGTAGTTGTCTCTAGAGATTCCTCCAGTGGAACTTTTGAAACATTCGAAAAGATAGTGCTGAAAGGCAAGAAAGTTATCCCGGAAGCTCTTGCCCAGGCCTCTAATAAAACTGTAGCTACAATTGTGGCTACTACTAAGGGAGCTATTGGCTACGTAGGTTTAGGGTATCTTAGTAGTACTGTAAAAGCTTTGCCGGTAAATGGAATTACCCCGGAACAAGCAACTGTAGTTAGCGGCAAATATCCTATTTCTCGCCCTCTTTATATGTATACTAATGGAGCACCTCAAGGGATAGCTAAAGATTTTCTTGAATTTATCTGGTCTAAAGAAGGGCAAGAAATAGTTGAAAAACAAGGATTTGTTCCTTTACAATAACAAAAAAAGGGGGAAATAGTTTTGAAGGGAAGACAATCTTTAAAAGAAAAGATACTTAAAAATATATTTTTACTCTCTTCCCTTACTTCTATATTCTTCCTAATTGGTATAACCATAATCTTATTCAAGGAAGGACTTCCTCTATTTCGAGAAATTAGCTTAAAAGAATTTCTCTGGGGGAAGTCCTGGTATCCTACTTATGACCCCCCTGAGTTTGGAGTACTCCCTTTAATTCTCGGTTCTTTATGGATTACCTTAGGGGCATTGATCATAGCAGTTCCTTTGGGAGTTTCTGCGGCTATTTATATCTCTGAATTAGCCACTCTAAAAATAAAAAATTTTTTAAAATTAGCCATCGAAATGCTGACTGGTATTCCTTCGGTGATTTATGGCTTTTTAGGAATAGTAGTTTTGGGTCCCTGGCTGCAAAAGCTTTTAAATCTACCTGTAGGTCTTTGCTCTCTCACTGCTTCTCTACTCCTTGCCCTTATGGCTATTCCTACTATCACCAGTCTTTCTGAGGAAGCACTTTTTTCAGTCTCCAAAGATTATAAGGAAGCATCTTATGCTTTAGGGGCAACCGAATGGGAAACCATAATAAAAGTCACAGTACCTGCTGCTTTTTCGGGAATTACTACGGCAGTTTTATTGGGTATGGGTAGAGTCATTGGTGAGACTATGACGGTATTGATGGTAGCCGGTGGAGCAGCAGTCATCCCTCATTCTTTCTTACAACCGGCACGACCGATAACTGCCACTATCGCCTTAGAAATGGGTGAAGCAGTAGTAGGGAGCAATCATTACCATGCTTTGTTCAGCCTTGCCTGTATTCTATTTATAGTAAGCTTAGCTCTTAATTTAACTGCTGATTATTTTTTAATCAAATTTAGGAGAACTTCTCAATGAAAAAAAGAAGGTATAAAGAAAAATTAGGTTACTTATTCCTTATATCAATGGTAGCAATAATTTTATCTTGTGTTCTTATTATATTTTATTTTATTATTTTTAGAGGGATAAAAGTGATTAATTGGCAATTCCTAACCCAGATGCCCCAAAAAGGAATGACTGCCGGTGGAATCTTTCCTGCCATCCTGGGCACTCTTTATCTAACTATTGGGGCAATTTGTTTTGCTCTCCCTCTGGGAACCTCTGCCGCCATATATTTAACTGAATATTCAGCCCAAAATCGCTTAGTAAGGATAATTCGGGTAGGTGTTAATAATTTAGCCGGGGTACCGTCGGTAGTCTTTGGACTTTTTGGTCTGGCAATATTTGTAAAATTTCTAAATTTTGGTGTTTCTATCCTTTCAGGAAGTTTAACTTTAGGCATATTAATCTTACCTACTATAATTCGAGCGAGCGAGGAAGCTCTTTCAGCGGTTCCTCAATCTTTCCGGGAAGCATCTTTAGCTTTGGGGGCTACTAAGTGGCAAACTATTCAGAAGGTCGTTTTACCTAATTCAA
This sequence comes from Candidatus Atribacteria bacterium, assembly GCA_003451675.1. The sequence continues at coordinate 41,616 of DMCY01000071.1, read as the reverse complement.
TTTCTGGTATCTTAACCGGTTCAATACTTTCTATTGGGCGAGCAGCAGGAGAAACAGCCCCTATTCTCTTTACAGCAACAACTTTTTATACTATGCGGCTTCCTGACTCTATTTTCAGTGAAGTTCAAACTTTGCCTTATCATATTTATGCCTTAATGACCGAAGGTACTCATCCTGAATCTCAGGTACCTATTGCCTACGGAACAGCTTTAGTTTTAGTTCTTCTGGTTTTAGGGTTAAATTTAATTGCCTTCATTTTACGCAATCGATTTAGAAGGAGTAAAAAATGGTAGACAAAATCATACAAAACAAAAATAATATAAAGATGCAGGTCAAAAATCTAAATTTTTTCTATGGAACAAATCAAGTGCTAAAAAATATAAATCTTATTATAAAAAGCAATGCGGTAACTGCTATTATAGGTCCCTCGGGATGTGGTAAATCCACTTTTATTAGAACTCTTAATAGAATGAATGATATTATTTCAGGGACAAAGATAGAAGGAGACATTTTATTCAATCACAAAAATATCTACGCTGAAGATGTAGATGTGGTAGAAATTCGAAGAAAAATAGGAATGGTCTTTCAAAGACCAAATCCTTTTCCTAAATCTATCTTCGAAAATGTGGCTTATGGGCTCAAAATTAATGGTCTCATTAAAAACAAAGATGAGTTGAGAGAACGGGTAGAGGATAGTTTGCAAGCTGCTGCTTTATGGGAAGAAGTTAAAGATCGGCTGAATACCCCCGCTTTAGATCTATCGGGCGGACAGCAACAACGACTATGTATTGCCCGGGCTCTGGCTATTAAACCTGAAGTAATCCTTTTTGATGAACCCTGTTCTGCTTTAGACCCTATCGCTACGGCTAAGATCGAGGAATTAATTCAGAAGTTAAAAGCAAAATACACTATAGTTATTGTCACCCATAATATGCAGCAAGCCGCACGTGTTTCAGGTTTAACAGCTTTCTTGATGTTGGGAGAATTAATTGAATTTGATAAGACCGAAAAGATTTTCACTAACCCCAGCCAAAAAATTACCGAAGATTATATTACCGGCCGCTTTGGATAAATAAATTAGTCGTTAGTTACAAATACAAAATGCAAAATACACAATTAGTAATAAATTAAGAGATGGTTCTTTGAATCAAAATAACGAGGAGGATAAAAAGATGGAAAGACAATTTGACCAAGAATTAAATGCTCTAAAAGAAAATTTATTAAAAATGGCTTCTTTGGCTGAAGAAGCAATTGCCAAATCAATAAAAGCTTTAGTAGAAAGAAATTCAACTTTAGCCCAGGAAGTAATAGACCGAGATAGTGAGATTAACCTTTTGGAGATAGAAATAAATAATCAATGTTTAAAACTTTTGGCCTTAAAACAGCCTATGGCTGTTGATTTAAGATTTATTACTTCTACTATGAAAATTATCAGTCATTTAGAAAGAGTAGCAGACCAAGCGGTAAATATTTCACAAAGGACACTTGAATTAATAAAGCAACCCTTACTTAAACCCTTAATTGATATCCCCCGAATGGCAGAATTGGCTCAAGAGATGGTGAGAACTTCGATAGATTCTCTTGTAAATAAAGATTCTCTTCTCGCTAAAAGAATCGGGGAAAGAGATAATTTGGTTGATGATTTAAATGACCAAATATTCAGAGAACTTTTAACTTATATGATAGAGGATCCCAGAACTATAAAAAGAGCGATAGAATTGATCTTGGTGGGACGTCATCTGGAAAGAATAGCAGACTTAGCTACTAATATAAGTGAGGAAGTAGTGTATATATTAAATGGGAAAAATATAAAACATCCCAATCAGGAAAAATAATTTCTTAATTACTGCATAAGATAGAGACGGCGATGCAATTTAATTTAACCTCACTTTTGTCTGCTCGGGAGGGTATTATTACCGGAGCCTTTGTCCCCACTAATGTATGTCCTACCTGGTAATTGGCATAATAGGTAAGTGCTTTGCCAAAGATATTTCCGGCAGCAATATCAGGAACAATTAAAATATCTGCGTTACCCGCCACCAACGAGGTAATTCCCTTTTTCTGGGCAGCAAATTCTGAAATAGCATTATCTAACGCCAACGGCCCATCAATGATGCAGCCGGTAATCTGTTTTCTTTCATTCATTTTGGAAATCATCCCAGCTTTGATGGTCTCTTCCATATCAGGATTTATGGTTTCCACAGCAGCTAAAAGGGCAACTTTGGGAATTTCTATCCCCAGTTTTAGGGCAACTTCAACAGCATTATTTATAATTGCAACTAAAGTCTTCACATCCGGTTTGAGATTTACTCCCCCATCACTCATTAATACCAATTTGGAATTTCCTTCTCTTTTATCTTCAAAGATAAAAACATCACTGACGATTTTATCAGTCCTTAAACCCCATTCTTTATTTAACACTGCTTTTAAAAGAGTAGCAGTTTTAATCTTCCCTTTAAGGAGCGTCCCTCCTTCTTTTACTTTTTCTACTGCCTTTCGAGCTTTATCTTTGTCATCTTTTGCTCCGATAATCTCTTTTATAAAATCGCTTTCCCCTAATATAGAAATAGATTTTTCTATTTCCACCTCATCTCCCACAAGAATTCCTTCTCCAAATCCATAGTCGTAACAATTTTTTAGGGCTTTTAAGGTTTCAATATCTTCTCCGCCGGCAACGATAATTTTTTCTCTTCCTTTAATTTTTAAATTTTCAAATAATTCTTTAAAATTTTTTATCATTTTCGAACCTCCTATACACAGATTACTTAGATTACAAAACAGATTACACTAATTAAAACTAGTAGTTCGTTTTCCAAATATCTTTACATTTCATTCTGTCATTGCGAGGAGCGAAGTGACGAAGCAATCCCTTATTTGTAAAGACTTGAGATTGCTTCGCTATCACTCGCAATGACAAATCATTATAACCTTATTAAGGAAACGTTTTACTAGTATACAAATATACAGATTAAAGATCAATCTTAGGAATATGTTTTTGTTTTCTCTACTTCATTTACCACTCTTATAACTGCCTGAGCCAATGCCTTCATCTCTTCTTCTCCCGGATAAACCACAAGTGGTGCTATCCAGCCCACTCGGTCCTTTATCTTTTTTACTAAAATTTTATTATGAGCTATACCTCCGGTAAGAACAATCGCTTCAATTTTTCCTTTTAATACTGTAGCCATTGCTCCAATTTCTTTGGCAATTTGATAACACATCGCTTCAAAAACCAACTTGGCATAATTATCTCCCTGCTCCATTTTCTTCACTACTTCCCTTACATCATTGGTCCCCAAATGAGAGACGAGTCCACCCTGATGAGTAATAAGCTTGATTAATTCTTTTTCTGAATATTTGCCGGAATAACACAGATGAATTAGAGCCTTATTAGGGAGGGAACCGGTCCGTTCGGGCGAAAAAGGTCCTCCATCATTGGCATTATTTACATCCACAATTTTTCCTTTTTTAATCGGGGCTATAGATATCCCTCCACCTAGATGGGCTACAATAAGATTTAGTTCTTCGAGTTTTTTCCCTTGCTCTTTAGCGTAACGGAAAGCATTAGCCCGGATATTTAAAGTATGAAGCAGGGATTCCCTTTCTATCCCTTTTATCCCGGATATCCGGGCAATATCGGTAAATTCATCAACAGAGACAGGGTCAGCAATATAGGCAGGAACATCAATTTCTTCAGCTATTTCACGGGCAATAATCCCTCCTAAATTAGAGGCATGTTCCCTGGGAGAATTTTTTAAATCTTCTATAAGCTTATCGTTTATAGTGTAGGTTCCGGCTTCTAACGGTTTTAATATTCCCCCTCGTCCTATAACCGCTTTAAAGGAACTTAAATCGATATTGTGCTTCTTTAATACCTCTAACACTATCTTTTTTCTTTCCGGAGCCTGATCTATAATAGAATGAAATTGAGAAATTTCTTCTGCGGTATGATTAATAGATTCACTAGCAATTTCTTCGGCCTCTAAATTGAATAAAGCAATCTTAGTGGAAGTTGAACCGGGATTAATTACCAAAATATTTTCTTTCATATTTTCCTCCATAAATTAGTTAGTTAGTTAGCTAAATCCTAACGACTAGATATTTTTTCTATTCCCTTCTTTATTCTCCTTATTCCTTCTTTAATATCTTCTAAAGAGGTAGCAAAAGAAAGGCGAATATATCCTTCTCCTTGTGCACCGAAGGCAGTGCCGGGAACAGTCACTATTTTACATTCTTCTAAGAGGTACATGGATAACTCTTCAGCGGACATTCCAGTCTCTTTAATATTTACGAAGGCATAAAAAGTACCTTCAGGTGCATGACAGCTTAATCCTTTAATTTCGTTTAACCCTTTAACTAAAACATTTCTTCTTTCATTATAAGAGGTAAACATTTCCTTAACACAATCCTGTGAACCCCGGATTGCTGCCAAGCCCGCTCTTTGAGCTATGGAATTTGCACATACGGAAGTATTTTGTAATAATTTTGCTATCTCTTTCACTAAATTAAGAGAGGCAGCAAGATAAGCCAATCTCCATCCGGTCATAGCATAACTCTTGGAAAAGCCAAATATACTAATAGTTCTTTCTTTCATCCCCGGCAAAGAAGCAATGCTGATATGTTCTCTGCCATCATAGATTATATCTTCATATAGTTCATCGCTAATCACAAATAAATCTTTTTCCCGGGCTAATTGAGCAATAGCTAACAATTCATCTTCATTAAAAGCAGCTCCGGTAGGATTACTGGGAGAATTTAGGAGGATTGCTCTGGTTTTAGGGGTGATACAATTCTTCAATTCTTCTAAATCGGGATGAAAATTGTTTTCTCCCCGCAAAGGAAGATGTACCGGTGTCCCTCCCGCAAGATACACCTGGGATTCGTAAGTCACAAAACCAGGATCAGGAATGATTATCTCGTCTCCAGGATTAGTAAGAGTGTAAAAAGCAAAAAATAATGCTTCAGTTCCTCCGGAAGTTACTACTACTTCATCGGGTGTAACCGAGATTTTATTCTTCTGTTTTAATTTATTAGCTAAGGCCTCTCTAAATTCTGGAAATCCTAAATTAGGGGTATAGCGAGTGTAACCTTCATTCAAAGCTTGTTTAGCTGCCTCCCGAATATGGGTGGGAGTAATAAAATCGGGCTCTCCTATCCCAAAACTGACTAAATCTTTTTTCCCTTGAGCTAAATCAAACAGTTTTCTTATACCTGAAGGTTTTATTTTCTTTAAATTAACATTAAATTCCAATACTTTCCCCTCCCTTTTTTGCTAGTTCAAATCCACTTTCAAAAGCTTTTAAATTAGTCTCAATACTTTTGGGAGGTAAGTTTTCTTTCATAGACTGAATAATTAAATTCTTATCTATAGGAAATTCAGGAGTAGCAACTGCTGCTCCGAGCAGAACCATATTTTCCGAGATAATACTTCCTGCTTCTTTAGCTATTTTCTGGGCATCAATTATTAATAAATTATTTATTTTAGCTTTCAATTCTTCAAAGACAGAAGATAATTCAGGATATTCAGAGATACCGAGTGAAACAGTAAAGGGTACAATAGGAGAACTATTTACGATAACAAAAGAATCTCTACCTACTTTATTTAAAGACCTTAGAGCTTCCGTCGGTTCAAAGGCAATCAATAAATCCGCTGCCCCCTCTTCAATTAGAGGACTGTGTGCTTCACCAATTTTAAGTTCGGTTACTACTGTTCCCCCTCTTTGAGCCATTCCATGAACTTCACTCATCACCACATTCAAACCCTTTTTCATCGCTGCTTCTCCCACAATAGTAGAGGCCTTAACCGTGCCTTGACCCCCTACTCCAATAAGCTGAATCTTATATATATTTTTCATTTTTTCACCTCTATCGCTTTTTTTGGACATACCTGGGCACAAACTCCACAACCATCACATAACAATGGGTTGATATTAACAGAACCATCTTTTTCTATATAAATAGCCGGGCAGGTAAAATTCTTCACGCAGATTAAGCATTTACTGCACTCTTCCTGATTAATAGTATATTTAATGTTTATACCTTTTTTTCTGTTTTCCGCATCAGTAATCATGGCACAGGGGTGTTTGGTAATAACTACTGCCACACCTTCAAATTGCAGGGCTTCCTTAAATATTTCTTCTGTCTTTTTCAAATCAACCGGGTCAATAGTTTCAACAAATCCTGCTCCCGTTCCTCGAGCAATATCTTCTATTGATACCTCGAGGGCAATATTTCCCATTCCATCTATTGGTACCCCCGGATTAGTCTGTCCACCGGTCATTCCGGTTATTCTATTGTCCAAAACCACCAATAAAAGTTTATCTTTATTATGAATGGCATTGGCTAAGCCAGGCATCCCCGCATGAAAGAAGGTAGAATCTCCGATAAAAGAAATAACTTTCTGGTTAGTTGCCTTGGTAAATCCACAGCCAATACCGATACTCGATCCCATTGATATACAGTAATCAGCCATTTTATAAGGTGCTTGAATGGCTAAGGCATAACATCCTATATCACTGGAATAGATTATATCTTCTTCTGTTAATTTTAATTTTTTTATAGCTTTCTTTAGGGCAAAGGAAGTTGCACGGTGAGGACATCCGGGACAGAGTACCGGTGGACGTAAAGGCAAAGGAAGTTCAGTGCGAAACTTTCCTCTTTTGATAAATTCTTTATTTATTATTTTTGCCATCCCTGCTGAAACAATATCCGGATTATATTCATAAATTCTAGGGAGAGTCCCGTCTAACTTGCCATATACTTTTTTTCTTAGATTATACTTTCCTATTATGGCCAAAACTTCATTTTCCATTACCGGTTCTACTTCTTCTACCACCAATATATTATCCACACTGTTTATAAAATCTAAGACTAATTTTTCCGGAAAAGGATAGGAAAAAGTTAGTTTTAAAATTTTCACTTTTAGATTATTCTCACTAACCACATCCATTACATAATTGTAAGCACTACCGCTGGTTACAATCCCAAATCTGTTCCCACCTTTATCAATTATCTTATTAAGGGTAGAGTTATTGGCAATTTCCTTGATCCGAGTTAATTTTTCAATTAATTCTTTTCTTCTTGCGACCATATTAGCCGGCATCACTACAAATTGGGCCGGATCTTTCTTAAAGACCCCTTTTTCTTTTCCGGAAACTATTGGTCCTAAATTTACCACTCCCCGCATATGGGAGATTCTGGTAGTAGTACGCATAAGTATTGGAATCTTAAATTGCTCCGATAACTCAAAGCCAAATTTCATCAGGTCTTTTACTTCTTGCGGATTAGAGGGTTCGAGTAGAGGAATCCCTGCTAAGCGGGCCATAATACGGTTGTCCTGTTCGTTTTGAGATGAGTACATAGAAGGGTCATCGGCAGATAAGACAATCATTCCTCCCCGCACCCCGGTATAAACTGTGCTCATAAAAGAATCTGCCGCTACATTTAATCCCACATGTTTCATAAAAACAAAGGAACGTAATCCAGCGGCTGCGGCTGCAGTGGAAACTTCTAATGCCACTTTCTCGTTGGAAGAAAATTCAAAATATACTCCTGCTTCCCGGGCAATTTTATAAAACACATCTCCTATCTCTGAGGAAGGGGTGCCGGGATAAGTAGATGCTACCGAAACACCGCCTTCCAGTGCACCTCGGACAGCAGCTTCATTGCCCAGTAAAAATAATTTTCCTCCTTCTTTTTCGGTTAAAATTTCTTTTACTTTCAATTTCTTCCTCCTAATTTTTTATTTCGTATCCCGTAGTTTAGTTATCAGCATTTAGTTAACCAGTTACCCGGTTAGCCAGTTAGTTGGTTAATTAGTTTATTTTAATTCTTCAATATACCCATTCCTCAACCAAGTAACCAGGTAACCAACTAACTAGCTAACTAATCAAAATTTACTTTTTAAAAAACCTAGTATGGTAATTTTTTTAGCTGTAGAAATTAGGGAATTTATTAATAAAGACAGTTTTTCTTTATCCATTCTAACTGTGGGAACGCTAAAACTTAAACCAGCACAAACTTTTCCTTGCTGATCTTTTAAGGGGACAGCCACACAAGATACTCCCTGCATATACTCCTCACTAATAAAACTATAACCCTTATCTCTAATTAATTTTAGGTCTTTCTTTAAATGTTCTTTACTGGTAATAGTATAAGGGGTATAAGATTTTAATTTTACCCTCTCCAGATAACTAACTAAGTCCTGCTCGCCCAAATAAGCTAACAAGACTTTCCCTACAGCAGCACAATAAGCAGGTTGATTAGAACCAATCTTTAAATCTAATTTAAGGGTATTATCACTGCCTACACTATACAGATAGGTAATTTCATCTCTATCCAGAATGGCTAAGTTGACTGTTTCGTTAAATTGTTGAGAAAGTTCTTTCATATAAGGGATAATTTGTACTAAGCCGATTTTATCTGTAACTGCTGTCCCTAATTTAAAGATTTTAACTGTGAGGTAATATTTGCGATTCTGGGAATTTTGTTCTATATAGCCAAGGTTTTTTAGGGTTCCCAACAGGCGATGCACCGTTCCTTTAGGAAGAGCTATTTTTTTACAAAGCTCGGAAATCCCTAATTCTAACCCGTTATCTGCTAAAACCTCCAGAAGAGAAAAGGCATTTTCTACTGAATGAATGGGATACTTAAATTTATTTTCGTGGTTAACTGTTTTATTCATAATGTTTCACTATACATACCTTTGGTCTTTATATTGAAACTTATCTATTTATAGAATACCATATAATTTTAAAAAATCAATCTTTTTTTAATAATTTTATCTTTCTTAAAAAATTTATATAAAAATCTTGACAAATTTTAATTTTTTTTTAAAATTCTAAATAGGGACACAAAAAATAGGCAAAAAACGATTTTAATAAAGACTTAAGGAGGTAAAATATGAATAACAAAGCTAAAACTATTTTTCTTTCAGGATTTATAATTTTGGCATTTGTAATTCTAGGAAATATTGGTTTAGCTCAAAATAGTGAATCGGTTAGAGATTTTATTCTTTATAGTGAATATACCAATATAATTACTGAAAAAGGTGAATCATTAGATTTAGATATAAAAATCAATAATACTGGTAAAGAAATGGAAGAAATATTCCTTTCAGTTATTCCTGATAAACAGGCTGAAGATTGGGAAGCCTATTTAAAAACAAGTGCCTGGAAAGGTTTCGAAGTACGTAAGGTAGAATTGCTTGCCGAAGAACCTGATAATTCCAAAACATTAAAATTTCATATTAAAGTTCCTGAAGAAACTGCCAGTGGAAATTATAAATTTACTTTAAAAGGTATCACTAAAGACCAGGAGATTGAAAGGACTCTGGATATTACAGTTGGAATTACTGAAAAAAAAGAAGAGATTGAAGAAAAAGAGCCTGGGAATATAGAAATGACTACAAAATATCCTACTATAGAAAATCCAGCTGGCAAGGAATTTAAATTCAGTATGGAGGTAAAAAATAAAACGGAAGATACTCTTATCTGTGATTTAGGTATTCAACTTCCTAAAGGATGGAATGCTTATTGCACTCCTCAGTGGAAAGATGAGCGAATATCTTCTATAAAAATAGATAAGGGTGGAACAGAAAATTTATCACTTACTGTTGTTCCTCCAGTATTTATAGAAAAAGGTGAATACCCAATAACTTTTATTGTGGAATCTGGAGAAAATAGAGCATCTATTGATCTTAAGACAATAGTTACTGGTACCTATAAACTTAATTTAAGAACTGAAACAGGATTATTAAATATAGATACCATCGCGGGTGAAGAGAAAACATTTACTGTCTATTTTTGGAATGAAGGTTCAGCCGCAATTGATAATATAAGTTTCTTTTCTACAAAACCAGAAGGTTGGGAAGTAACTTTCAAACCAGAAAAAATATCCTCTTTACCTCCTGTAGCAAAAACCCAAAAACCTGAAAAAGTAGAGGTAACTGTAAAAACACCTCAACGAACTTTGCCAGGTGATTATATGATCAGCTTGACAACTGCTGGAAGCCAAGACCAAAAAAAGGTAGAAATACGAACTACTGTAAAAACTTCTACTAAATGGGGCTGGATGGGTATTGGAATTATAGTAATAATTTTAGCTATTTTAATAGGAATCTTCATTAAATTAAAGAGGAGATAAATGAAAACTATTGTTTTAGAAACAAAGAATTTAACCAAAGTTTATAATCATACCAAAGTAGTGGATAGTATAAATCTGCAAATAGAAGAAGGAGAAATATTTGGATTTCTTGGTCCTAATGGAGCAGGAAAGACTACGACTATTTTGATGGCCTTAGGATTAACTGAGCCTACTTCAGGAGAGATAAATGTCTTTGGTTATAATTCTACCAGGGAACCTCTTAAAGTAAAAAAAGTAACCAGTTATCTCCCTGAAAATGTTGGTTTTTATGAAGATTTGACTGCCCAAGAAAATTTAAAATATATTACTCGCTTAAACGGTATCCCTGATAAAAAAGCAGATAAAAAGATAGAAGAAGTTTTAAAAATAGTAGGTCTTTCAGAAATGGCAGATGTAGAAGTAGGCAAATATTCTAAGGGAATGAAACAACGTTTGGGAATGGGAGCAGTTTTAGTTAAGGAACCAAAATTAGCAATTCTTGATGAACCCACTACCGGAATAGACCCTAAAGGGGTAGAAGAAATTTTAGAACTTATCGTAAGGATGAGTAAAGAACAAAATATAACCGTATTGCTATCTTCTCACCTTCTCTACCAGGTCCAAAAAATTTGTACTAAAATAGGCATTGTTTCTAAAGGGCGATTAGTTGTACAAGGTTCTATAAACAAAATAAGTCAAGAGCTACTAAAAGATAACAAAGAAAATTTATTAGAAGTTAAAGTCTCTAATAAAATAACTCCTTCTTTTATTGATTCAATAAAGAAGATTGAAGGAGTAAAGGGAGTTGAAAAGAAATCACCTGATCATTCCTTAGAAGAAATTTATATAAAATATTTTCGAGAGGGATAATTAAAATGAGTGGATTAAAAGTTGTTTTTTGGAAAGAATTGGCTGATCATTTAGGAAGTCGAAAATTTCTGATATTGTTTACTATCGTATTGGTTACTTCACTTTCTATTGTCTATATATTAAGTCAAAACATTGGCGAATACTTACCTGAAATTTCCAGAGATTATATGTTTCTTAACCTTTTTACCATATCATCAGGTTCCTTGCCTTCGTTTATCTTTTTCGTCAGTTTCTTTGGTCCACTTATAGGTATTATATTTGGTTTTGATGCCATAAATAGCGAACGTTCCAAAGGTACTATAAGCACAGTATTATCACAACCTATCTACAGAGATGCCTTAATTAATGGCAAGTTCTTAGCCGGTTTAACTACTATAAGTATAATGTTAATAAGTATCATCATAATCATTTTAGGTTTAGAACTTAGCGTATTTGGAATCGTCCCTAATTTAGAAGAACTTTGGAGAATAGGTATTTTCTTTGTAGCCAGTATTATTTATATAGGTTTTTGGATGAGTATAGCTCTTCTTTTTTCTATTATATTGAAACAGACCTCAACTTCAGCCTTAATTTCTATAATGGTTTGGATTTTCTTTACATTCTTTGTTTTTATGATCGCAAATGTCATTGCAGATCAAATAGTCCCTCTTGATCAAAATTCTACTATAGAAATGTTAACAAAAAATGACAGTATTAAGAGTTTGATTATGCATATCTCTCCAGCAGTACTTTTTCAAGAAATAACTACTGCTATTCTTAATCCTTCAGCCAGAGTATTTGGTATTGCATCTTTAATTAAGACTAATGATTTACTTCCCACGCCACTTCCGTTAGGTCAAAGTCTTATGGTTATCTGGCCCCAATTTGTGGGATTAATAGCTTTAATGCTTATATGTTTTGCAGTTTCTTATATAATCTTTATGAGACAAGAAATAAGAGCTACTTAATACTACTCTATATATTTTTAATTTCTTTTTCAATATAAAAACAATCAATATTTTTAAAACTAATTCATTATGAAGCTATTTCTCTTCAGAAGAAGCTTCTCCTGATTTAATAAGTGCATATTTGTTTAACGGCGAGGCAATCAATTCATTGATAATAACTAAAGCCAATATACCACTTATCATTATGTTTTCCAAACTTGTACTTGAGATGGCTTTACGTTTTGCCTTATATAACTTCTTTTTCAAGCCAGTCTATTAAAAATTTGAAGACCTCTTTTTTTTCCGGTTCATTATGAATTTCATGGTAGAGACCTTCCCAAAGTTTAAAAGTGCAGTTTTTTGAATCAATTAGCTTTTTAGCAAATTCGCAGCTTGCCTTGCAAGAGGTAATCTTATCATCTCCACCATGCATCAGTAAAAGAGGCAAAGAAAATTCTGAGGCATGTTCTAAAGCCCATTGTCCTGCTTGATAGATGCCGATAAACATCCGGGCTGAGATATGATCATGAACTAAAGGGTCATTCTCATAAGCATGGACTACTTCGGGGTCATGAGAAAGAGCATTGATATCTAAACCGCTACTTTGAGAGAAAGAAGGCCATATCTTATTCATCATTTTGCCAAGAATTATTTTAAAAGCAGACGGCTCAAAAGCTAAACGAAGCCAGGGACCGGTAACAATTACTCCTTTAAGCTGCACTTGACGACGAAGAACATAATTAAGAACTAAATTGCCTCCCAAACTATGACCATAAAGAAAAGAGGGTATTTGAGGAAATTGTTTATTTGCAGCTTCCAGTAAAAAAGAAATATCCTGCATTAAAGCCTCATAAGAAGGAATGTGACCACGCGGGCCAGAAGATTTACCATGCCCACGCAAATCAAAAGTAAATATTGCATACCCTGCTTTAGTTAATCTATCTGCTACATGGACATAACGCCTACTGTGTTCCCCCATACCATGAACCAAACAGATCACTGCTTTTGGGTGGTTTTCTGGTTGCCAGCTTTGACCGAAAAGCTGTAATCCATCAAAGGTTTTAAATTTAAACTCATTATGTTTCATAACTTACCTTCTTTTTTCTTATTATCGTACAAGTCGTTAATTTTAATAAATATAATTTTTTAGTTTTCAGTATATAGTTAAAAATTTAAAACTAAAAGCGAAAAACTATAATTCAAAATTCAAAGCTTTAAAATTTGCCGATCTACCAATCTACCAATTGACCAATTAAGTAGGGGTCGAATTCATTCGACCCGTCTTTATTCCCGTATTTCTATGTCATTCCCGTGGAAACGGGAATCTATCTTTTTTCTGTCCACCCGATCATCATTCGGGTTCGATAAATCGAACCCCTACCTCTGCCTTCCCTGTGTAGTGGAGCAACTACTAAACAAACAAGATTTACAAAAAAAGGAAACTCCCTTACAATTAGATTAATATAATTGATAAAACTTTTTTATATAATCCTCAACTTCATCTCTGGTTCCTTTAAAAGGACCGGGCCTTTCCATCTTTAATGAAACTAACGCGGTAGCAAAAAGGAGTGCTTCCTCTATTCCTTTATTTAACCTTTCGGTGATATAAGCACTAAAACAGGTATCACCCCGGCCGGTTCTACCGGAAAGATTTCTCGATTTTAAAGGACAGATATAATGTTTTTTACCATTATAAATTAGTACTTCTTTATTGTGAGTGATCATAATTTCCTTTGCTCCCCACCCGAAGAGCATTCCCGCTGCTTTCTTTCTATCTTTTGTCCCGGTCATAATTTCTGCTTCAGCTGCATCGGTTTTTAAATAATCAATATAAGGGAGATATTCCTTCTTTTTTTTCCAATCCTTGAAGACCATCTCTTTATTTTCCCCCACATTCCTTAAAAACCCTTGAACGTCCAGGGCAACTTTCCCTTTATTGTGCATAAACTTTATCATTTCACTATCAAATTCCCCCGAGATAAGACCGGCAAAATGATATATCTGGGAATCAATATTATCAGGGATATCGTCAATGGTGAAGGGGTCGGCAACCGATAGAGCGGTACAGGTTCTTCTTTCTCTATCTACGCTATGATAAATATTTCTTATGGAAGTTGTATTCTTTGAGTTTAGGGCAAAAACATCTTCCTCTGGGATGGTAAACATTTCTAAGCAATCTTTATCTTGGAAAGATAATTTAGTTAAGATACCAATCTTATGACCAAGAGCATAAGAAGCGCAGGACGAATAGACCACCGCCCCTCCAATTTCCTTTACAGCTTTTCCCTGATATATATTTTCATCAATAGAGATATGCCCCATTACAAAAGTATCGTAATTTTTCATTTTCATCGTTCACCTATTTCTATATTAGTTAATTTATTATACTCCTAAAGGACTCCTTTGAAAAATATTTTTAGAAAGAATTTTATTTACTAATTTAATTTATATAAATTAAATTAGTCGTTAGTGAATAGTGAATAGTTAGTATTTGGTTGGATAGTTAACTGGTTTATTGGTTAATTAGTCTAGTATTAATTACTCATTCTTCAACTAGCCAACCAGGTAACCAACTAACCAGATAACGATATAAAAGATACAAATTAGGGCTTGCGAAAAAGGAAATTCCTATACAGTTAAATTACTTATTACTTGAAAATTCAATCTGGCTATATAGATCTTTCTGATGGAAAATTGAGTTATAAAAACGAAGAAAAAATGGATAAAAATATTAGTAAATTTAACTTATTTATTTAAAAATTTATAATTTCCAATAATTTAGTTAGTGTAATATCTCCAATTTTTTCAAAACGATATCGAGCCTTTCCTACCCTTTCCTCTGGGCCGATACCGATAGGAATCATTTTCCCAGCCAAGGCAGCCTCAATCCCTACTTCAGCATCTTCTACTACTGCACAATCTTCTGGCTCTACTCCTAATTCTTTTGCTGCAAATAAAAATAGATCAGGAGCAGGTTTAGTATTTTTTACACTATATCCATCTACGATGACATCAAATAGATTCTCTATTCCTGTTCCTTGTAAGACTGTCCTCGCATTCTTGCTAACCGAGGCAATTGCTGTTTTTATCCCTCTTCTTTTAAGTTCCAAGACTAATTCCTTTGCTCCGGATAAAATATTTTGGGAAGTCATCTGTTTTAATAATTCCACATAATATTCATTTTTTCTATCCATCATTTCCTGAAATTGCTCTTCTGAAATTTGTTTTCCTTTTAATAATATTTTAAGACATTCTCTCCGGGAAACGCCTCTTAGCTTGTCATTATCATCTCTGGAAAAAGGAATTCCTTCTTCATCAGCCAATTTTTTCCATGCCTGATAATGATATTCAGAAGTATCGGTAATTACTCCATCAAGATCAAAGATAACCGCTTTTATTTTTCTTCCCATTTCTAAATATTCCTTTCTTAATAAGTTACTTTCAATACTTCGTTGGGATGGAGAAGATATTCTTTGTCATAAATTTCTACTAATAATGGTTGGCTTATAGAAGATAATGGTTTGAGCGTGATCTTGTTTTTGGTAATTTCAATATTGTATTCTTTTCCTCTCCAAGTAATTTTGAATTTTAGGTTTTTCCATTTTTTTGGTAGATGAGGATTAATTCTCAAATTTCCTTTATTTGTAATTCGAACTCCTCCAAAACCATTTACTACTGCTTGCCAGTTCCCGCCAAGTGAGGCAGCATGAAGTCCATCCCAGGAACTTTTTAAATTTTCTCCTAAATCAATCCGTATTGATTTTTCAAAATATTCATACCCTTTTTCTACTTCATCAATATCTACTGCCACAATAGCATGTATGCTCGAACTTAATGAGGAATCATGAAGAGTCCTTGGCTCATAATAATCCCAGTTAAGGCGTTTAGTTTCTTGGGAAAAATCATCACTTAGAAGATAAAAAAGCATAATAATGTCTGCTTGTTTTACCACTTGCATCTGGGTGATCTCTTTCCAGTTATAATCCTGGGTAATTGCTCCAACTTTCCCTTTATATTTTAAAAGATCAACTTCCCTCTTATCTGTAAAACCTTCATACTGATGGATAAAACCTGAGGTTTTATCCATAGCAATATATATTTTATCTGCCTTTTCTTTCCAATCACTCAATTCATTAAAAGTAAATTTAATTTTGGAGATAACTTTCTTCCATACTTCTAATTGATTCGCTTTAACCCATTCAGAAAATCGGATAGTTTTATTAAGTTGCCACTTTACCATGTAATTTGTGAAGATATTATTATTTATATGTTCACTATATTCGTCCGGTCCGGTTACATTATTTATTTCATATTGGTCTTTTTCTGAATTGTATTCTAATCTGCTCGCCCAGAAACGAGAGGTTTCCAACATAATTTCTAACCCGTAGTTGTACATAAATTTATAATTATGGGTTACCTGAAAATAATACCAGATACTGTATACTATATCACAAGTTATATGTTGTTCTAACTCACCAGTCCATATCCTTTGAGGTTTACCTGTTTTAAAATCTACCCCACCCCATTTAGGAGTGACTTCTCTTCCTGTATCTGCACATTCCCAGGGATACATAGCTCCCTCAAAACCATTTTCCTTAGCTTTTTCCCTTGCTCCATCTAAAAAATGATAACGATAAAGGAGTAGTCTTTTGGCAATCTCCGGAAAAGTATAAATAAGGAAAGGAAGGATAAAGATTTCCATATCCCAGAATACATGACCTTTATAACCCTCGCCGGAAAGTCCTTTTGCCGCAATACTTAATCTCTCATCATGGACAGGAGTCATCTGATAGATATGAAATTGTGAAAAACGAATGGCTAATTGGTCAAAATCTGGTCCATCAAGAACAATATCAATTTGTTCCCAGAGTTGATTCCATCTCTTTTTGTGAGCTCCAAAAAGTTTATCATAACCAAGTTTTATAAGTTTTTTTAAGTTATCTACCGCAACCTTTTCAATTTCTTTATCTGAAACTTTTTCTTTCTCCTTAAAATCAGGATCACGGGTTGTATATACGGTAACCATTTTTTTAAAAATAAATTCTTCATTCTGTTTAATTTTATATCGGGAAGATAAAAAAATCTTTCTTCGTTGGCTTCCTACTCCCTCTTTTACTTCTAATATCTTGCTATTCAAATAGAAACGGTGTTTTGCAGCAATAACAAGACCGATATCCGATTCCTGAGTCCTGGAAGTCATTGAGATAATCCCTTCAGAAGAAAATCGTAATCTTCCTTCTTTAAAATGCTGTACGCCGCTATTAGTAGTCTGCCCATTAATTCCTGAATAAATTTCAATAGCTCCAGAATAATTAAGGGGGATAATCTTTAGTTTTAGGGCAGCAAAATGTAGATTTTTAAGAGAAACAAATCTTTCAAAGATTAATCGAGTTTTTTTACCATTTGGACTTTCCCATTCAATATTCCTTATAAGCTGTCCATCTTTAATATTAAGTTGCCTTTGGTATGATATAATTTTCCCGGTCTTTAAATCATATTTTTCACCATCTAATTTTAAATCTATATTTAACCAATCAGGAATATTAGCTAATTCTGTCACTTCTCCTGGGAATTTATCGAACAAGCCAGCGATATAACATCCTCTTGTTTCTTCTCGATAAGTTTCTTCTGTTGCTGCCCTTACTCCCATATAACCATTGCTAAGAGTGAAGATTGTTTCATATTTTCCTAAATACGCTGGTTGAAAATCGGTTTCTCTTACTATCCAATTTCGATATTCATTTTTCCCAATATTATATTTAATTACCATAAATAACTCCCAATCTTATATAAAAATTAAAGAAAATAACTAAGCAGGGAATTGGTGATAAATTTATCCCTTTATTCCGCTGAAACTTGCTCCTTCTACAAAATAACGTTGAAAAACGATAAAGAGGATTATAATCGGTAAAGCTGAAATAATTGCTCCTGCCAGGATTGGCCCCCAATCAAAAGCTCCAGATGCATAGGTTTCTTTAAAACTCAATAGACCTATGGTTAAGGTAAACTTATCCATTGGTGAAGTTATTATTACTAAAGGCCAGAAAAACTCATTCCAAACTCCCTGGAAGGTTAAAATGGTAAGAGCTCCCAAGGCAGGTTTTGCCAGTGGCAACATTATTTTTGAGAAAATTTGATAAGTACTGGCACCATCAATACGGGCTGATTCTTCCATCTCTCTGGGCAAGCCCTCAAAAAATTGTTTCATTATAAAAACTGCACTGGCACCCACTAAGCCTGAAATAATTAAACCGGTAAAAGTATTTAGAAGGCTTCCTCCACCAAACAATTTGGTTAATCCAAAAATACCATCCCGTAATACCAGATAATTTGAAATAAAAGTTACCTGTCCGGGAATCATCATGGAAAAAAGTATTAAAACAAACAGGTAATTTCTACCAAAAAATTTAAGTCTGGCTAAAGCATATCCAGCCATCGAAGCAAACATTAGAGTGGTAAGTACTTTAATTATGGTTATAAAAAAGGAATTATAGATCCAGGTGGCAAAAAGGCGCTTCCCGGTAGTACGGCTATAATTTTCATTAAAAACTCTGAAATGGTTATGAAAAATATAAGGGATAACTCCACTCACTAAATTATTCCAGCTTTGTACCATCCCTAAGCGCTCTATCCTATTTGGAGAAAGAGTAGCAGATAAAAAATCAACTTTATAGGGAACCAATAAATCTAACGGTAATTCATTAAAGTCTTTTTGGCTGGAATTTATTATGGCTATCTTATAGCTAACCTGGGTGCTATTCTTAACTGTAGTGCGGCTAATCTCTTCGACTGGTTTAATTTTTACAAAATCAGTAACAAATTCTCTATCCAATTCTAAGGCAGCTCTTCCTGACCCTTTAAATCTTTTTGGAACAATCACTTGAGGAGGTACAATCCTAGCCCCCATCGGATATTTATAAGTAATTTGAAAAGACACTTCATGACCGGATTTTAATGCACCAAAAAAACCTCCTCCACCACCTTGTTGAGCAAGTGTATAAGCTCCTATCCAATTTTTTGGTGATAATTGTTCAGTCTTTAGAGTGGGTGGCCAACTACTGGGATTATCCTTTAAACTAGAGATTGCTCCAAAGAGAAAAGTTCCCATAAAGAGTATAGAAAATATTAATAAAATTAAATAAATTGCTCCCACATTCACCCAACGCCTACGTTTAATTTTTAGATTTATATCATTAGTATAATTCTGTTGGATTTTCATTAATCTCTTAAATCCCTTCCTTCTCCGGAAAATTTCTTCTGAATCAGAACTATAGTCAGAGTTAAGAGCGCTAATATAACAGCTGCAGCACTAGCCATACCAACTTTTGGAGCAGAAGCACCTGGAAATGCGCTATCATAAACATAATAAGCCAGGGTTATGGTGGACTCTTTAGGCGCTTGATTGCCAATAATTTTAACTTGATCAAACATCTGCAAGGTGCCGATTAATCCTAAGGTAACTACTAAAAAAGTTATGTGTTTAAGTTGTGGAACGGTGATATACCAGAATTTTTGCCAACCCTTAGCTCCATCTACCTCAGCAGCTTCATATAATGCCTTAGGGATACCTTGTAACCCGGCTAAATATAGTATCATAAATGTAGGAGTAGTAGTCCAGATATTTAAGATCATTATTGCGCCTAAGGGTCGTGGAAAAGCAAAGGGACCTGCCCAAAAAGGAACTTTTTCTCTGGTATTTAACCAAAAGATGTCGACTGCCTTTGCTTCAGCAAGTTTAATAATACCAAAATCTTTAAGTATATAAGTAATAATGGAAGCTAAAATAATAGATATAATAATATAACTGGGTTCAAGATATTCAACTGTCCTCCCCCTTAATTTTTCTGTAACTACTAATATAAATTGTATCCCTATTAAAAGTGCCAGAAAAACTCCTACCATTAAACCATACTGACGAAGCAGGGTTAAAAGATAATTGATAACTCCTTTTCTTTGAAACATCCACATAAAAATTAGTGTAATAACAATGCTGGAAGTAACGCTGGGCATATAATAAGCAGTTCTAAAAAAATTAATTCCTCTTATTTTTTGATTCATAACCACTGCCAAAAGTAAAGCGAAAATCGTCTGTAGAGTAGTTACTATAATGGCAAAGGTTAATGAGTTTCTCAAGGCTATGGTAAATAAATGTTCTTTAAAAAGATTTATATAATTCGTAATGCCAACCCAATTGGGTACGGAAAAAAGATCATAATCGGTAAAACTAAAATATAATGACCTGATAAAAGCATAACCAAAAAATATTATAAAACCGAATAAAAAAGGAGATAAAAGAACATAAGGAGCAGTTTTTTCTTTTAAGGAGCTCCATCTATTTCCCATTCTTTTTACCTCCGTTTATTATTCTAACATTATCTTATTTTTAATAAAAACTAAAATAATTAACAAATGAAATAAAAAGGGGAAGAGACGATCCTCTCCCCCTTTTTATTAAGTTCTTATTATTTCATTAACTCATCTAATTGTTCCTGGGCTATCTCTAATGCTTCATCAGCCGTCTTCTGTCCACTCATTACCTCAGATAAAGCCACATTAATCGGGTCCATCCACTTACCGCCATATTCTTTAAATTTAAACGGTTTTACATACCCTGCAGATGCACCCTCAAAAACTATTTTATTGGCTTGTGCTTCTGGTGTATCTTTTTTGAAATAAGGATTATCAACTAAAGCCTTACGACTTGGTATAGCTAAACCTCGCTCTAAAACCCATTGCTGAGCAGCAGGACTGGTTAATGCTTCCATTACTTTAAAGGCAGCATCTTTATTCTTAGAATTTGCATTTATACCCCAGGCTACAGTATAAATAAAATTACCTGACTGGCCAGTTCCGGGGTTTTTAGGTAATAGAGTTGCTCCGTATTTTAAGTTAGGGGCATTATCTCTTAAGAAGCCGAGAATCCAAGCACCCTCTAAAGCAGCAGCTACTTTTTCGGTACTAAGAGCACCTCCGCCCCAACCTTGGCCAATGTCAGCTGGCATAACTCCTAAGCCTTTTTCTTTTAATCCGGTATACCAATTAAATGCCTCGAGAAAAGCGGGATCCATAAGATTGGTTTTTCCATCTACAAAGGGTTCCCAACCGGCAGCATAAGCAAATGCTCCAAATCTGGCAAATTCAGGTGCCAATGCTAAACCAGTTACTTCACCATCAAAGGCTTCCACAACTTTTGCTAATTTATTTTCTAAATCATCCCAGGTATCATTTTCATTGGGATATTGTATGTAAGCAATATCAAAAAGGTCCTTATTGTAGACTAAGGCAAGGGAATTAAAGTCTTTAGGAATACCATATACTTTACCATCAAAGGAAAATCCATCTAATAAGGAAGGAATTATATCATCCTTACTTATAATAGTTGACTTGGCCAGATAATCATCCAATGGTTCTACTTGTCCAGCCTTGATTATGTATTCTGCCCAGAAGATATCCATATAAAACAGATCTCCAGCTGTACCGGCAGAAAGGGAATTAATCAAATTCTTCTGAAAATCATCAACAATTGGTTCATAAACTGCTGTAATTCCTTTGACAGCTAACTCAGGCACCACAAACTTATTAATTAATTCTTCTACGATAGATTGATCAGTTCCACCCCAGCCTACGATTCTTATCTCGGTTTCTGCCATGCTTACAGCAGAAAAAATAAGCAACATACTTATGATTAATAAAATGCTTAAATTCCTTTTCATTTTTCTCCTCCATAAATTTTATTTTCAAAATTACTGAGCAAGTATACATCTGTAACAATTTTTACAGCATCTATCCCTCCTTTCATTTTTTAAATTTACTCTCGAGTGTTTCTTTAAGTTCTCCATCTAATCTATTAATATTAACGGAACTACAGGAATCTCTAATTATCAATTTTGGTTTTAACAAATATTTTTTTTGTGGTTCTTCTTTTTTTAACTTATTTAAGATTAATCTAACAGACCATTTCCCCATACCAATAGCGTCCTGTCCAATAGTAGTTAGTCTTGGCTCAATATATTCCCCTGTACTAATATTATCAAAACCAATAATGGATATATCTTCAGGTAATTTAAAACTGCTTTCTTTAAAGGCTTTTATAACTCCCAATGCCATTAAATCACTGGCAACAAAAATAGCAGATGGAAGTTCTTTTAATCTCATTATCTTCTTAGCACATTGATAGCCACTATTCTCAGTAAAATCCCCCGTAAAAATTAGCTTTTCATTATAAATTCCTTTTTCCTTTAGACAAATGCGATAAGTATTTAATCTTTCCCAGGAAACCTGAGCATTGCTATGACCATTAACCATAGCAATTCTTCGATGACCGAGTCCCCATAAATAATCTAAGGCTAACCGAACACCTAATTTATTATCAGTACTAACAAAATTAACATTTTCACCTTCTATATACGTATCAATAATTGAAATAGGGAAAGTAGAATTTTTAATTTTCTTGATATGAGGGTCGTCTAATCGTAAGCCGGTGAATATTGCTCCTTCTGCCCTTCGCTCCTTACATAATTCTATATATGACTTTTCGTTTAAAAGGTCACTATCAGTGGAAAAAAGAACGATGTCATAATTGTTTTTATTGGCTTCTTCTAAGATTCCTCCCAAAAACTGTAAACCTAAATCTTTACTGAAAGTATGTTCCTGCCTGCTAAATATAAACACACCAATTGTATTACTTTTATTGGTTACTAATCTTTTGGCAATTGAATTAGGGGTATAATCTAATTCTCTTGCCGTTTCATGAACCTTTCTTTTAAGCTTTTCACTTATATCTTTTCTATTATTTAAAGCTTTGGAAACTGCTGTGGCTGAAATTCCTAATTTTTTAGCAATATCTTTAATGTTAGAACTCATTGAGGGGGTTTTCTCCTTTAACGTTTAAGTAATTTACTAAAAAAATATAATCTTTCAATTATAAATTATTTAAAATTTAAAATTTAAGGATTGCTTTAACGTTTAAGTATATTATGTAATAATAATACACTATAAAATAAAAAAATGCAAATTTTTTTCTATTAATTAACTGTAATTATATTAATAATCGTTTTTGCTAAAACTATTATTGAGGAGATTAATGGAGAAGGAGTAGTTAATTTTAATGCAATACTGATCTGTCTTTCTAATGATGGTGCTTGGAAAAAGGTGAGATTTCTTTTAGCTTGTGGTTGTTGTTAGTGCTCTCGACGAGTTCCTCAAGTTTTTGTAAGCTATATTTATAAAATCTCTTAAAACGGGGTTTCAATTCCAAACATAGCACTCCATTATAATTCTTTAAAATGCGGAATATCTTATCATAGGGAATCTCTCCCCAACCTACAGGCATATGTAAATCTCCAATACCAAACTGAATCAGATTAATGTCCTGTTCTTCATATGACAGTTTAGGTTTACCGAAACAATCGTGAATATGCACATGTTTTATATATGGTAGGGCTAATTTTATAGAATCCAAAAATTTGAAGTGATAATATTTAGAAGCCAGATAAGCATGACCAAAATCGAAAGTAATTCCTACATTCTCGCGATCAATCTTCTTAACTTGTTCAACTAATTCTTCGATCTTCGTGCCATAATTATATTTACTAATTTCTCGTAAGAAAGTGGGCTTTGGTGTTTTTGGAGTAAGTACTGAGGGAGGAAGCATTTTATCATTTTTAAGTCGTTTTGATAATTCCCAGATAGACTCTTCTTCTACATCCGGAGAGATATTTTCAATAGCAATGGTTACTCCTAAATCTTTAGCAAAAGCAGCTAATTCTTGTAAAGTTTTTATTTCTATCTTCTTTAATCTTTCAATCTTTTTTGGAGAAGGCAATTTTAAAAAACTATTTTTCCTGATGCCTTCACCTTTAATCTCTTCCTGTAAAGGAATTTTTCCACTATGGTATACGAAAATTTCTGCACCTATAGCATTAGTAAACTCAATTCCCGACTTAAAGATATCCTTTTGTAACTGAAAATTGTTGGGATCCATTAGATTTAATAAATTAGGACCATGAACGGTATATTTTAACTTAAATTTCTTCAGGATGTCTGTAATGACCCTGGTCTGCAGCCAATTCAGTCTCCCTTTAAAGATAGCATCGACTCCGTGAACGGGTATCTCTACATAATCAAAGCCTATATCCTGAAAATCGCCTAAAGCCTTTTCAAGTAAATCTAAATCTCCATCTATTGTAGGGGAATCTATATTTATTCCAATTCCTTTTATATTCATATCTCCAAATACAAACCGAATATATTTTTACTAATTATTTCACATTATAGCACAATCAAATTCATATACAAGTATAATATAAAAATTGTTTAAAAATAGTTAAAATAAATTATTTTAACTATTCTGTTATTTTAGAATTAATTAAAAGCTTATATATGATAATTCTATATTTTAAAAAATTTAAGCTATGGTTACCAAAAAGAAGCCGATAAACATTATTATAGAAGCGAATAATCTAATCTTCCCATATTTCTCTTTTAATACAAAAGTCCCCAGTATTACGCCAAATATTGCGCTCAACTGTCTCAAAGAGACTATATAGCTGACTTTATCAATAGTAAAAGCAAACAGGGTCAAGCGATAAGAAAAAAGTACTAAAAAAGCAGAAATTAAAATAGATTTCTTATTATCTTTCCATTCAAGTCTAATATCTTTACGATTATTCTTAGAAAAAATTATGGGAAGATAAAAAATACTTAATACTATAAAAAACAGAAAATTCTTATCAATTAAAAAGAAGAAAGATTAGAAAGCTGGAACTTTCAAGAGTAGTCTGGATAGAGCAGGTTACCAAAAAATATTCCCATTAAAACTACTCCAACCCAGGGCAAAAGAGGGAAGTAGTCAACTGTATAAATTTGAATTGGTCTAAACCCTAACTACACTAACCAATAAAAATTAAAAACGAAACCTTTTAAATATGTCCCCAAAAATATAAAAAGCAAACCAATTAATAAATTCCCGTAACGGAGCTTTAAAAAAGGATAAGCCAAAATAATTGAAAAAGAGCTTAATAACCAAAACATAAATATCGTTATTACAGAACGGTCTCTAAATAAACAATAATTTAGGTTCTCCTGTCGGCTATTTATATTGACCATATTCTTGAACAGCATTAATTACTGCTTTCAAATTTTCGGGGGGAGTATTTGCTCCAACATTGCATAGATATAAAAGAAATTTTTCCCAATCTTTACACACTTCAATATATCTTTTTACTCTTTGTCTAATCTTGTTTGGAGTAGAAAGCATTAAAAAACTTGAACCTATTCCTAAAACTAAAGGAACATTATGTTTTTTTGCAAATTCTTTGTAAATTTCGGGCCCAACTTTCTCGATATCCGGATCTTGCCCTATAATAATTTTAGGTGATGCTATTAATTTAATTTCTAAAAGTTCTCTTACCTCCCTTATATAACTCTCACCTACCCAATTCTGGACTATAGCCTCGTCTTCAAATTGCTTTCTTAATTTTAGAATATAGTTAAGAGCAAACTCTTTTATTCCCTTAATACTCATATTTGGTAGAGAGGCAAGGGCATCAGCACCTCCAAAAATAGGTTTATCTAATTTATTAGCCTCTTTCATCATCTTAATCCAAGGTTTTAAAACCTCTTCAGTTACAAAAGAAAGGAGGTCATGCGCAAATGTAGGGTCTTGTATTGTGTCAATTAGAAAATCAGTTACTCCTCTTAATTGAGCAGCTAAGGTAAAAGGTGCTGTAAATGATATGGAAGGGTGGAGTTTTGGCTTAATTCCAAGCTTTTGATATTCCTTAATAACTTCTAATACAAAAGGCATTCGACCATCTTTTCCGGGCCTTGGTGGTTTTAAAGTCTTTAAATCTTCTTTCTTTTTAATCAGTGGTTCATCTACAAGAGGCGGAACTTTATTATTAAAATATTTTACTTTCATTCCCAAAGCCTCTGCTTCAATATTATAGGTATCATAGGCAATATGGGGATCATCCAAACCAAGCTTTTCTGCTATTTCCACTGTTTCTCTTACTAAAAGTTTACCGTTGGAATAAAATTCTCTGGTTGGAATTCCTGATGAGGCCATTACATAGTCATGAATTTGCCCATATATAGGTACACGATCGGCAAAACCCCTTTCGGCTGCCTGTATTCGATTATAGTCTTTCATCATTTTTTGGTCCTTTAATACCTCATATAAAAATCTAAATGAAAGTTTTTTAATTATAATATTGCTTCTTGTATATTTAAAGAAAGTATTCTAAATTTTTTTTAAAAGTCTTTATCGCCCTCCTTTCATACCTCCTAAAGTAATCTTCATTAAATATTTCTGAGTAAATATGAAAAATAGTATAACTGGTACCATATAAAATAAAGAAACTGCTGCCAAAAGACCATAATCACTAAACCTATAATCTGAGAGAATAGCACTTATATATGAAGTCAAGGTCCAACTGGAGTAACTTCTATTGAAAGTAATTACAAAGATATATTCTGACCAGCCCATTAAAAAAGAGAAAATAGAAATTGCTGCAATTCCTGGTTTAACTATAGGTAACATTACTTTATGCCAAGCTTGAAAACGAGTAGCTCCATCAATTAAAGCAGACATCTCCATATCCCAGGATATTCCATCGAAAAACCCTTTCATTATCCAGATTCCAAAAGGGATAAAGAAACCAGCTTTAGCTAAAACAACTCCGGTTATTGTATCCAGTAAGTTAAGGGTTTTTAGAATATAATATAAGGCTATTAAAAGGGTAATCGCTGGAAAAGCGTGAAGAATAAGAGTGGAAGCCAACAAAAAAGACCTTCCTGGAAATTTCATTCGAGAGATTACATAAGCAGCTAAGGTGGAAACTGATACCACTATTATGGTCACTCCCAATCCAAGATAAAGGGTATTTAATAAAATAGGCCAGATGCTTGGCCAGTCAGGATTTTCAGGAAAAGGATTTTCCCAGAGGAAACGCCAATTTTTTAAAGTAAAACTTTTTGGAAAAATTCCATATACTAATTCTCCACTAAATGAACCGGCAAAAAGCCAGAAATAACCCATCACAATTCCAATTGAAATTATAGTTAAAAAGATAATGATTCCAAGCTCTCGAAAATTAACCTTTCTCTTTCTTCTATTTATTTTCTCATTATTGGATTTTTTAAACATAATTTATTCTCCATTATACAACATCAATTTTGGGTTCTTCCATCATCGCTTTAAATTTAAATATCCTCCAATAAAATATAGAGGCAATAATTCCTACAATTACCAATACCGTAGCCAGCGCTGCTCCATAACCAAATTCATAGGTCCCTGCATAAGAACTAAATGCTACCTTATATGAATATAAAGACCAAACTGTTGACTTGAAATATGGACCACCTTCAGTAATTAATAATATATATTCATAAGAAGTTAATAAAGAGAGGGTTTGATAAGCAGTTATAAAAACTAAAGGCCAACGAATCATAGGCAAAACTATATAACTTATCTCTTGCAACCAAGAAGCACCATCAACCCTGGCAGCCCATAAGTATTCTTTAGAAATCGATTTTATAGCTGAAGCAAAAATTACCATCCCCATCGAAGCACCAATAACA
Organism: Candidatus Atribacteria bacterium; assembly: GCA_003451675.1. The sequence continues at coordinate 14,116 of DMCY01000071.1, read as the reverse complement.
CCATTAGTTATAATAATTACTTGCCAAGGGAAGTTTGAAATCCAGGGCATATAATCATGCCCTAAGAATGAATTTAGTAACCCCTCCTTCATAGGAGATAAGATCCAAAGCCAAATAACTCCATAAACTACAGGGGGAGTAAATCGAGGTAAAAGCCAGATGGTCCTAAAAAATATACCGTGCTTTTCTTTTATACTGGTAGTTAATATAGCCAAAATCAAACCAAAAGCAACATTGAAAATTAATAATGTTCCAAAGGTATAAACAAAGGTAGTTAATATTATTTTTGGTACCAGGGGATCAATAAACATCTTAAAGTAATTATACAAACCAACAAAGTTCCACTGAAAACGATAGTCCATATTAGTAAAACCCATTATAGTGGTCATAACAGCAGGGGCAATAAAGAAGATTGTAGTAAATAATATAGCTGGTAATAGGAATAAAAAAATCTTTAAATATGCTTTTCTGCCCAATGGTTATTCTCCCTACTTTTTTAAAATACCTACAGAGGAACTCTCTATTAAAGAAAGCTCCTCTGTAGGTTCATTATCCTTTTACTATCTTATAATTACTTCATCACCTAATTCTGATTTCATCCTATTAACCCAAAAATCTAATGCCTCTTCAGGACCAACCTCGCCAGTTTCTACTCCTGCAATCGCTTCAAACAGAGTTTCCCAATAAAATGGTGCTTTGGCATGATTCGGAGCGAAATTAGTATATTTCAATACCTTAGTAACTTCCTTTGCGTATTTTGCTTCCGCATATGGTCTAAAAGCTAACTGGGATTCTCTAATTGCTAGATGCCCACTTCCTAAGGCATGTTTAGTATTCAGATCAATGTCGGAGGCTAAAGTAACTATTAAGAAAGCCAGGTCTTTATGTGGTGAAGCCTTAGTAATTAGATGTACTATAGGATGAGATACTGATACTGGTTTTCCTCCTTTAACTGCAGCGGGTATCGGAAACCATCCAATATTCTTCCACTCATCTTCTTCAGACACATTGTAGGGATCTCTTTGCCACTCGGCCCAGTTCCAGGAACCACCGGTAAGAAAGATTCCAACCTCTCCTTTTGTCCAGGCAGTATGAATATCTCTCCAAGCTATCTGAGACATCGCACCTGGGGTTACTCCCAAATCAACTAATTTTTTAATATATTGTAAAACTTTCAAAGTAGCATTTTTATCTACTACCAGTTTACCAGTCTCTGGATCTGATATTTCTCCACCATAAGAGAAAATAAACTGGAACCAGTCGGTACCCGGAGTAGGACGATGCCAGATTCCCTTTCTTTTTTCCACTACTCCAGCATCTACCATCTTTTTACCTAATTGAGCCAGATCCTCAAGGATGAATTCTCCTTTTTCCACTTTCATGGGTAGATTTTCGATCTCTTCTTCACTCCAACCTAACGCCCGTAATTTATCTTTTCGGAACCAGGTTATCCTACATTCAGTGTCTTGAGGAATCCCCCATATTTCTCCTTTAAATTTTGCACAGTCCCAGAGAGCCGGGAAAAAATCTTCATATACTTCAGAGTATTTAGTAATATAATCATCCAGAGGTATTATATAGTCAGCCATAGCATAAGGTCCGATATCTTCATGCCCAGTTATAATGATATCGGCAATCTTTTTCGGGTCTTTACTTTGCAGAGCTAATAAATTACTCCGCTTAAAGTCAGCCCATTTAGTAGTACAAAAAGTAGCATCCATTTTCACTCTTATGTTTGCTCCCATTGCCTCCAGATATTTATTTAAGCGAGCAGTTGCTTCTTCCAAATTAGTCTTTCGAGTAATAGAAGGATCATCTGGTCCCACCGTCCAAGCTTTAATGGCAATAGTTTTAACTTCTTCCTGAGCCAGAGCAAAACTTGCAACACTTATTACGAAAATTAGTATTAGTATAAAGCTAATCAAACTCTTTAAAGATTTCATTTTTCTTCCTCCTTTTAGATTTGAAAAATTTTCCTTAAAATATTAATTGATAGCTTTTTGCTTTCTACCACCTCCTTATAAATTCATTTGCCCTCTCACCACTCTCCATTTTCTTAATTTTGTGAGGGGCATTAATATTTAATTTAAAAGCAATGATTTTTCAGTATTTTTATCAAAAAGGTGAATCTTTTCTAAATTAAAATGTAATTTCACTTTTTCACCCATCTTTTTTTTAAATGGGGGAGTTGTAAGAACTCTAATCTGTAGATTTCCAAGTTTAACGGTGACTAAAACTTGCATCCCCATAGGTTCAATCACATAAACTTCAACTTCTTCACCCTTTTTGTAGTCAATCTTTATATCCTCGGGTCTAATGCCCAATACTATTTTATTATCTTGAGAGCGAGATTGAATAAGTTTGCTAATCTTTAAAGGAATCTCAATGGTAATATCTTTATTCTTTAAAAAATATTTCTCACCTGACTGTTCCAGAAAAACATCAATAATGTTCATAGGGGGACTTCCTATAAAGCCTGCTACAAATAAACTTTCTGGTCGATTATAAAGTTCATCAGTTGAACTATATTGTTGAAGTTTCCCTAACTCTAACAAGGCTATTTTATCAGACATAGTCATAGCTTCTACCTGGTCATGAGTTACAAAAATTGTGGTAATGCCCAATCTTTTCTGCAACCTTTTAAGCTCTGCTCTCATCATAGCTCTAAGCTTAGCATCTAAATTAGAAAGAGGTTCATCTAAAAGTAAAATATCTGGCTTCTTAATTAAAGCTCGACAAAGGGCCACTCTTTGTTGCTGTCCTCCGGAAAGTTGAGCAGGTTTTCTATCTAATAATTCTTCTATCTGAACTAATTTAGCCACTTCCTTGGCTCTTCTTTCTCTCTCTTTCCTGGGAGTTTTTCCTAATTTTAAAGGAAATACTATATTATCTAATACAGTCATATGGGGATAAAGGGCATAACTTTGAAAGACCATGCCAATTTTTCTATCCTTAGGTGGAACTTCATTTACAATATTCTCCCCAAAATAAATATCTCCAGTAGTTGGCCTATAGATTCCAGCTATCATAAGTAGAGTAGTGGTTTTTCCACATCCTGAAGGTCCAAGTAAAGCCACAAACTCACCATCATTTATCTTGAGGTTAAAATTATTTACTGCTTTGACTTTTCCAAAATGTTTACTTAAATTTTTAAGCCTTACTTCCATCTTCTTTGTCAATCTCCTTATTATTTTTATGCCTTACTTAAAATAAAAAATTATATTAATTATGTGCATACGATTGCATAAATTAAAATCAATTATTCAAAACTTCTTATCTAAAAAATTATTTTTGCTAGCAAATATAAGATAGAGCAATAAAGTTCTCTATCTTATATTTAACTTATACGACATAACTTTCAAAAATCCTGCTTTTATTTTAAAATATTTTACCTTTTTTTATGAAAAATTAGTATTCTTCTTATATTCTCTGTATTCATCAATAAAGCAATGATAAACAAAACTAAAGCCGGTTGATTTATTAAGGTTCCTATAAATATAATTCCTATTCGAACATCACGGCCTATTCTAAAGTAATGTTTTCCGCGAGTAAGATTTTTTTTCATCAATCCATCATATTTATCAGCAGTATAGCTGTTCACAAAAGCACCGATAATAGCCAAAAATCCTATAAATATATATATTAAATTTTCTCCTAAAATATATGTATAATAAGTTAAACCAAAAAGAAGGAATGCATCTGCATAACGGTCTAAGACCGCATCATACCACCCTCCAAACTCGGATGTTTGAAACTTTAAGCGGGCAACCTCTCCATCGCAGCCATCAATAATAGAGGCCATTTGAGCCAATATTCCGCCGATTAGTAAATTAGCATATCCCCCAAAAAAGAAAAAAAGAGCACCCACTATAGAAAAGATAAAAGAAAATAAAGAAATCTGATTAGGGGTAATACTTTTTTTTAAGAGATATTTTGAAATTCTAATGGAGATTGGACGGTTTAGATACCTGGATACAGGACCATCAGACACTTTTTTCAAATTAGCTAAAAGAATATTTTCTGCCTTCTTAAATGCGTTTTCATCATCTACATCAATCCAATATTTCCCTTTAATGTCAAAGACTCTTGCCTTTTTTTGTTTGGCTAATATTTTTATTCCTGCTGAAAGACTGGTATCACCATTGGCTGAACTTTCTTCTAAGGCCTCAAATATTGCCGGTGAACAAAGAAATATTCCGGTATCATAAGCATTATATTTTTTAATATTCTTTCCGATGTTTATAATTCTTCCTTTATTATCAACTAAAACTTTGGTAACATCATCAACATCAACAGTTTTATTCTGAAGGTTATAATCTACTGCCAGTATGATTTCTCCATTAACAATCTTCTCCTGAAGCAACTCTCCCAATATAGATTCGTCAAAGATGTGGTCACTCATCAATAGAATAAAATTCTCATCTATCTCTCCTTTTGCCTTAAGAACAGAAAGTCCATTTTCTTTTTCCCATTGGTTATTTATAAGATGGGTTATTTTTAAGTCTCTGTTCTGGGCAAATTGGTCAAGGTGGTTTCTTAGTTTTTCTCCATTGTAGCCAGTTACTATGTAGAAATCAGTAATACCTACTCCCTTAGCATTTAATATTACTCGTTCGATAAGGGGTAATTCTAAAAGAGGAACGAGGGGCTTAGAGTTACCCCTGTTAGATAATCTACTTCCTTCCCCTGCAGCAATTATCAGACATTTCATTTCTAATCATCTCTCTTTTATAAGGATACTAAAATAAAATTGCTTATTAAATTTATAAGCAATTATTGGGTCAAATCATTATTTAAGACTATCTAATTATTCCCTCCGGAGGGAATATAGCATAATATATGTTTAAATTTAATTATTAATACTCGTAGTACAATTTTAGTTTTTTCTCTTTTTTCACTTAAATATCTATCCCCATCAAAGAAGCCCTTTTAATAATTCTGTCAAAATCAGATATCCCAGCTGTCCCTTTTCCCTCTACTGCAAAAGAAGCAACACAATTAGCAAAACGCGATGATTCTATAGGATCATCTGTCTGATAGTATTTTACTAAAAAGGCGGCTGCAAAAACATCTCCTGCCCCAGTCGGGTCTTTTTCTTTAGTTTTAAAAGCTGAAAAGATAAATTCTTTACCTCCCCAATATAAAATCGATCCCTCTGCTCCTCGGGTAAGAATTACTATATTTATTAAAGACTTATATTCTTCCAATATTTCGGGAAAAGCTGCAATATCTTCTTCACTAAATATCAATATATCTACCTGTGAGGAAACTTTAAAAATAGGTATCCATTTCTTAGGATATACCTGCCCCTTCTCATCCCATCTTCTCATTAAACCCTGCGGAGTTAAACCAATTAAACTATCTTTAAAAAGGGTGAATATTTCCTGGTCAACTTCATCAGCTACCGGACAAATATGCACAATCTTCGCCTTATTCCACCCTGGGGGAACCTGCGCTTTTTTTATCCTATTTGCTACCTCATTAATAGTCTGTTTTCTTTTTCCTTGATAATAAGAATTGTGAAATGTAGTAGTATGAGAAGATAAAGAACCGGTAATGTTGATTCCTTTCAACAAACCATCAGAAGAAAAGTCTAATCCTCTACTGGTAATTATTCCAGTAGATAGACCAAGCTTATAAGCGGTAAGAGAAGAATAAACCGCTGAACCTCCAATTAATCTTTCTCCAGGATAAATATCATAAGTTACATGTCCTATAGAAATAAATTCTGGAGACTTCATTATTCATCCCTCCTATTTAACTAATTCTTTTATTAGTTTTTGCTCTTTCTTTTCAACTTTATTTCCTCTTGCTTTTCTATGTTCTTTTTCGTTTTTTCAAAAATTCTATTACCTCTTCTAATCCTTTTTTCACTTTAATTGTCTCTCTTAATCTCTCTTCTGTTTTTATTAATTGAGACTCTAAAAATTCAATCATCTTACTTAATTCGTTATCATCTACTTTTTCTAAAATATTTTCTTCTACAATCCCATTTATTTCTTCCATTTCCTTTACTTCTCTTAAAGAAAACCCTGCTTTTTTTAATCGTCTAATTCTTTCCACTAATTTTACTTTATCATTTTGATACAATCTAAAACCTCCCTGGGTTTTTTTAAAAGGTTTCAGAAGCCCTTTATTCTCATAATGTTTAATCGTTCTGGGAGTAACCTTTGTTTTTTTTGCTAATTCTCCTATCTGGATAAATTTTTCCACTTTTTCTTTTTTGTTCTCCATAACAATTTTCCCCTTTGAAATATTTAATAAATCCTAAAATAAAAACCTATCTATTATATATCATACTTGTACGTATAGGTCAAATTTAATTTAACATTTAGGAAATTGCTTTTCCACTTTACTCTTTGCTATAATAACTGGACAAAGAAAATAAAATTATTAGATTAATTAGCTTTATATGGGAGATGATGAGATGGAAAGTACTGCTAAGTTCTATGGTATTGCCTTTATAGGACATTATACTAAAGATACGATTGTATCTGCTTCGGATACCAGAATTGTTGATGGTGGAGCTTTTAATTACGGTGCTAATGTAGCCGCAAGGATGGGATTAAAAGTTGCCGCAGTTACCCGTCTGGCGAAAGAAGATTTTCATGTAGTAGAAAAACTCAAGGGTTTAGGTGTTGATGTATTCGCACATATCTCCCCTCAGTCTACTTGTTTGCGCCTGGAATATCCCACTTCCAATCTTGATGAACGGGTTATATATGTAACCAGTTCAGCAGGTCCATTCACTCTGGCTGAAGTAAAAAAAATTCAAGCTAAGGCAATTGTAATAGGTGCATCTATGCGTAATGAGGTTAGCTTGCAAGTTATAGAGGAACTTGCGAAAAAGAAAACTATTCTTGCCGCTGATGTGCAGAGTTTTATACGAGTAAATTATAATGGTAAATTAGTTCCTAAGGAATGGCTGGAAAGAGATTCCATACTTGCTCGCTTGGATATATTAAAAACCGATGCAGTGGAAGCAGGATTGTTGTTCGGTAAATGCGACCTCCATACGGCTGCCCAAAAAATACACGACTTAGGTCCTCGCGAAGTTGTAATCACTCACCGCGATGGTCTTTTGGTTTATGCTGATGGCAATTTTTACGAAGAAAAATTCTTGCCTAAAGAAACTGTAGGAAGAAGCGGCCGAGGAGATACCTGCATTGCCTCTTATACTGCCAAACGATTAAGTGCTTCTCCTCAAGATGCAACAATCTGGGCAGCAGCTGTAACCAGTTTAAAGATGGAAGCCGAAGGACCTTTTCAGCGTAACATTGAAGAGGTAAATAATCTTATTCAAAATAAATATAAATCTTAAATAAAAAATTTAATAATAATTCTTTTGTTTTGAAAATGTAAATAGCCATTGTCCTACGACATAAAATTATAAACTAATGGCTACTCTTATTTTTTGATATCTTCATAAGGTAAAACATGCAAGCTATTCTCTTTTAAACAAAGACTTACTTCTTCCCCGATTATAAAACTTTTTTGAGCTAATGGATTAGAAATTTCAACAGTAAAGATATTGTCATCTACCTTAATTTCATACACAAGGTGAGAACCTAAATAAATTATTTGTTGGATTATTCCAATAATAGAATTGGGTATCTTCGGTTTTAAATCAACTGCTTCCGGTCGAACAAGCAATAGAATTTTTTCTCCTTCTTTAAAAGCAATGTTATGCAAGGCGACTCTGTATATATTTCCTTTTACTTCAACTTCTGCTTTTTTAGATGATAATATTTTATTTACTTTCCCCGTTAAGAAATTAGCTTTGCCTATAAAATCAGCCACAAAATGGTTATTGGGATATGCATAAATTTCCTGGGGTGTACCCACCTGCTGAATTTTTCCAACGTTCATAATAACTACCCGATCGGAAAGAGTCATTGCCTCTTCCTGGTCATGGGTAACATAAACAGAAGTTATACCAATCCTTTGCTGCAATTTACGAATCTCTAATCGAGTAGATACACGCAATTTAGCATCAAGGTTGGATAAAGGTTCGTCAAGAAGTAGCACCTTCGGTTCCATTATCAAAGAGCGGGCAAGACTAACCCGCTGCTGCTGACCTCCCGAAAGATGTGCAGGTGAACGTTTACTTAGTCCTTCTAAACCAACAAGGTTAATGATTTTTTCTGTTTTTTCTTTAATGTTCTGCGTTGATTCTTTGCGTATTTTCAATCCATAGGAAATGTTCTCAAATACTGTCATATGAGGAAAAAGAGCATAGTTTTGGAATACCATTGTGGTAGGCCTCTGGTTAGGCGGAATCATACTAACTTCTTTCCCGTCAATAAAAATCTTTCCTGAAGTTGGAATTTCAAATCCAGCAATCATTCTAAGCGTCGTTGTTTTTCCACATCCGGATGGACCCAGAAGTGTAACCAGTTCGCCTTCCTTAACTTTTACACTTACATTATCTACAGCTGCCAGGGCATTTTTTCCACTTTGAAAAATCTTAACAAGATTTTCAAGTACAAGATAATCCTGTTTCATAATTTATCCTTTCATTTTCCTAAAAATTTATCCAATTACATTTATTGATCTTGTTCCTTTACCAATTCGATTTACAATCAATTGAATAATACCGAGAGCAATTAGTACAATTGATATTAAAATCAGGCTCATTGCAGCTGCCTGCGCATATTGAGCATTATCAACAAAACCTAACACTGCAATCGTGATCAAATTCCATTTACCTGAAACTACAAAAATGACGGCACTAATTGCAGTCATGGCTTTTACAAAACTATAGGCTAAACCTGAAAAAAATGCCGGAGCAATCATTGGCAGGGTGATTCTGCGAAAAGTAGTATTGCTATCTGCTCCAAGATCAGTAGATGCTTCTTCGATAGAAGGGTCAATCTGTTGAAGAGCGGCGATCCCGGAACGTATTCCCACTGGCATATTTCTAAATATCAAAAGAGTGATAATAATCCAAGCAGTTCCTGTAAGCACAAAAGGGAATAGACTTGATTTAACATTAAAAGCCAGTATATAACCTATCCCTACTACTGTTCCCGGAACAGCAAAAGTCAGCATTGACACAAATTCCATCAGACCCTTACCTATAAATTTTTTCCTTACAATAAGGAAAGCAAGAAACATACCTAAAATCCCGGTTATAGGAGTAGCTATGGTAGAAAGGGTTAAAGAATCAATTAAATAATCTTTCCCTACCTGGAATGTTTCTATATAGTTTCTTAAAGTAAAGGATGCATCAACTCCCCAGAGAGTCTGGAAAGAACCATAAACAATCATACCATAAAAAAGGAACACAATTACAGTGAAAAAGACGCAGAAGGAATATACCGGTACCTTAATGTACCATTCCAATTTTTTAATTGTAGCTCCGGTAGGTTTTCCGGTAACAGTAACATACGATTTTCTGGAAACCCAATACTTCTGAACGAAAAAGGCTATTAATGTCGGCACCAGAAGAAGTATTGCTAGGGTTGAGCCTCTTGGAAGATCATACATGCCGGTAATTTGCAAAAAAGCCTGAACAGAGAGGACCCGAAAATTTCCAGAAATTACCATGGGATTTCCAAAATCAGCCATAGACTGAATAAATACCAATAGCCAGGCACTAGCAATACCGGGAGTTGCCAGGGGCAGGGTTATGGTAGAAAATACTTTAGCGCGAGATGCTCCTAAATCCATAGAAGCTTCTTCCAACGCAGGATCAATGGCTTGAAGGATTCCAAATAGAGTAAGAAAAGCCGTAGGGCTATAGGCAATGGTTTCTACAACCACTAATCCTCCAAATCCATATATTGAATATTTACCGATAATTGTAGATAAAAACGGCGTAAGGACTCCCGTTCTTCCAAAAAGAAGAATAGCTGCCAGAGCAACTACAAAGGGAGGAGAGATAATGGGAAATGTTATTGTTAAGCGAAAAAAATTTTTAAAGGGCAAAGGGGTTCTGGTTAAAGCATAAGCAAAAATAAATCCCACAATAGTTCCAATGGTAGCAGTACTTATACCTAAAATCATGCTGTTAAAAAAGGGCTGGAAATAATATCTTTTAGAAAAAATAGCCAGATAATTAGATATATCAAATTGGTTATTAATAATTAAGCTATTTTTAAAAACCTGAAATATGGGAAATGCAACAAAAACTAACAAGAAATAGAAAATTGCAATTATAGAGATAAAAAGCAGCGGTTCTTTCCATATTAGCCTTAAATTTCCTAATATTTCCTTTATTTTCCTTTTTGTTTTGCTCACATTAAACCTCAAGTATTTCTAATACAATGTGATATCCCTGCTACTAAAATAATTAAATAGTAGCAGGGATATCACAATAAACTTTCAATTGAATAATATCATGCTAGCAAATTTTAATTATTTACCTATTCTGTCTCTCCAGGCTGTAACCCATTCATCTTTACTCTGACCGGCAAGAATATGGTCATAATTGATTAGTTTGACCTGATCGAGAGTCACCGAACCTTCTTTAACAGTTGCTTTTGGATTAACCGGTAAACGATTATATTTTTGGAATAGATTTTGTGCTTTTATAGTATAACACCAGTCAATAAATTGTTTTGCCAATTCCGGTTCCGGTCCGCCTTTTATCAAGGAAAGCCCGCCAACTTCGTAGCCGGTTCCTTCTTCAGGAAAAGTCATAACTACAGGATAACCTTTGTTTATACCCTTAGCCATAATATCGTGAGAAAAAGCAATTCCTACTGCTACTTCACCTATCCCCACCATGGCTATGCAAGCGGTTCCTGATTTAGTATACTGATGAATACTATGTTTATCAAATTCTTCCCACCAGTCGAGCGTTTTTTCTAAACCAATCATCTGGACGAGGGTGGCATAAGTAGTATAAGCAGTTCCTGAAGTATAAGGATATGCCATAGCAATATTATCTTCAAAAGCCGGGTCTAAAAGCTGCGACCAAGAAGTTGGAGCTTTTACGTTATGCTCTTTTAGAAAATTCACATTAGATACAAAGCCGATTGCACCAGTGTAAAATCCGGTCCAGGCCCAATCTTCTGCATGTAAAATGTCAATTAATTCAAAATCTGTATTAGGTTTATATGGTTCAAGCAACCCCTTGGATGCCGCATTTATATGAGAAGTATTGGAACCTGCATGCCATAAACTTGCTTGTGGATTTGCTGCTTCTGCTTCTACACGAGCTAACACTTCACCTGAGGACATTCTTACCCATTCTACATCAATTCCGGTTTCTTTCTCAAAAGCCTCAATGTAATACTTAGCCTCTTCGGTATCAAATGCTGTATACATATGAAGCACCTTGCCTGCTGCCAGTCCTGTTACGAACACGCTGCATAACATAATCGTGATCATTAATAATGTTAAAGTTAACTTTTTCATGAAAAACCTCCTAATTTTTTAAAATTTTACTACCAGACAAAAATACCTATGTCCTTACATTATATATACTACGCTCTTTATCAACCTCCCTTCTTTTTTCACAAATAATTTAAAAAATAAATTATTTGTGAACCAATTAACATTTTATAATACAAGAAGCCTACCTTGAGGGTTAAACTTTTTATATAAGCTTTTCCTTATTTCTTGCTTTTCTTTATAAGAAACAATATGATTATAATCTGCTTGCTGCCAGGGTGGAGAAGTAAGAAGCGCTTTTTCAAATATGTCTAAAAGATTATCTTCAAATTCTCCTTGATATTTTCTTTCTATAAATCGTTGAAATGCTTCAGGAAAATTATTCCAGGCTTCCTGTTCTTGGCCAGGTGGAGTAGGGTAAAATAATCCGTTATTTTCTTTTACCGCTTTTAAATCTCCCCCTCCATCACCGATCATCATCACTTGGTCATCTTCATACTTGCCTGCTTTTTTTGCTATTTCAATATGGTGTCCCTTTGAACCCATTTCCTGACCGGCAATAACCTGAACATATTTATCTATTCCTTGTGCTTTCCAATAATTAGCTAAATCAGCGTAAGGTGTTTTAGAAACGATTAATATATCTGCATGTTGTGACATCAATTCCAAACATTCTTTTACCTTATCAAAGGGAGGAATTTTTGCAGAAATATAAGGAAACATTCTGTTTACTGCCTCACTCCATCCTAAAAGTTTATATATGGCTAAATCCTTAGAATTTTGATTGAGAAATTCCTCCAAACTGGGATTCCCCAAACCCAATTTATTCTCCCTGGTATAGGCAACATATTCGTTTAGAGATTTTATATTAGGCAATTTTATATGCCTTTCCTGTAACACTTGTTGAACATCTTTTCTGTTCTGAAGAGCAGTTAGGGTAAGCTGGATGGCAATAAATCTGTTACAACCCCGATCCACAGAAAAAAGGTTATAGTATTCAGCAACTTCTCTAAAATAAGATTCAATCCCCCACAACTGATAAAATTCCATAAATTGGGGGTGAAAAATCAGCATCTGTTTTCCATTCATATTATCAGTAACACAGCCATCGGTATCGATAGCTATTAAAAAATCTTTAGTCCTTTTAAAATTTTTTAACTGTTGTTCCGGATCTTTCTTTATCTGTTTTTCAGTAAGCCTGGGCAAAGCCATTCTTTTTCTCCTTCCTTAAATTATAGCGTACAGCGTGTAGCGTATAGCGTATAGAATAAATCATTTAGTCAATTTAGTTCGTTGGTTAGCTAGTTAATTGGTTTAAAACTAAATCCTTAACTAATTAACCAAGTAACCATGTAACTAACTATTTTTCACTATCCGTTCTTTTTCTGTTTTCTTCACGATATACGAAATACGATATACTATATACTAATTTACTTTCTATCCCCCACTGGTATATATTCTTCACATTTTTTAGGAACATATATTTTTCTAAATTTTGCAAATTTAGGAAGCGGACCCCCGATTAAAGGCAAAGCCCATTCAATAAATTCATCAGTTACATCCATTCTATCTGAGGTAATCCAGTCTTTAGGAAATTTTCTTTCTGAATTGACTACAACATCTAAAGGAACTTTATCATAAGTAATTTTATAAACATTTCCAGGTTTTCTGATTATAGTAGACATAAAACCATTTTCCCCCGATAAAGCAATTTTGGCGGCATATACTCCCACCTGATAGGCCTCATCCCTATCAATTTCAGATACATAGGCAATCTCTCTTCTCTGACGAGTGCCTGGTCTTTCCGAACGAGCTATTCCTCTAACTATTAATCTACTTTTTGCTCTTCCCTGACTATCTTTCCTATCCATTCCGTTAAGGTAATTAGTAAGTACCTGTTCTACGGTCTTTTCAGAAGCACTGAATTGAGCATGTCCAAAGCTATCTCGCAGTATTCCCAAATCCCCCACATTTACCCCTTCTCCGATAACTACAATACACCTTCCCTGTTTTTTCAATTTTTCATTAACTTTTTCGGCAATAAATTCTAAGTTACTTTGATAATCATCTTTGGATAGAGATTCGGGAAGAATTATTAATAAAGAAATTTCTCTTTTGGGATCAGCCAACCGTGCTGCCGCCGGAATAAAACCAATCTTTCTCCCCATTACCCCGATTACCAAAACGGGGTCACTGGTATAGCTGGCTTTATTCTCTTCATTTGCCTCAAGTATATTTATGGTTAAATTTCTGGCTACACTTCCATACCCCGGATCATGATCACATACCGCAAATGTTCCATCAGCTTGCAATGGTCCTCCTACGTCATTATCAATAGTTTTAGGTATGCCGGTACAAATCAGCTCTAAATTTTCTTTTTGGGCTAATTTACTTATTTTGTTAGCTGTATCCATAGAGTCTCCGCCTCCACAATAGAAGAAATATCTAACATCGTGCCTTTTGAAGACTTCGACAATACGGGCCAAATCCTCATCATTTTTTATTTTATACCTACAACTACCTATTGTTCCCGCAGATGGAGTTTCTGCTAATAAATCTATTTGCTGGGACTCCTGGGAAGAGATGTCTATTAATTCTTCTTTTAAAACCCCAAGAACACCCATCCTCGCTCCATATATTTTATCAACTTTTTTAGAGGAAATTAATTCGTCAATCACTCCTCTGATACTATTATTTATTACGGTAGTAGGTCCGCCTGATTGCGCGATAACTACGTTTTTCATCTATCTGTTCTCCTCCTTTTATACTTGATTAC
>DMCY01000110.1:6970-27894 GCA_003451675.1 Candidatus Atribacteria bacterium | reverse complement strand
ATACTCATCTACTCGACTCTATGTAAATGTAGTTCGATTCATCGAACCCGTCAAAACAACACGGGTCTTCGCGGGAAAGACAGAAAGAGAGCGGGAATTACATAAAGAGATAAGAAATTACATTAAAAATTTATTAAAAGAATGTAGATAGCAATAATAATTAGTATAAAATTGAACTCAATTGGTGAATTGGTGAATTGGCTAATTGGTATATGGTTTTACGTTTTTCGCTTAAAATTTTTAGCTTAAGCTTAATGTTTTTATGAGTTAAATTAATTATATTCAAAAATAATTTTCGAAAGGAAACAACACTATATATTATGCAAATTGGAATTAAATCCTTAGGGTGTCCTAAAAACTTTGTCGATACTGAAGTAATTTGTGGGAAGTTAAGAGAAAAAGGATACCAAATAAGTGAGAAGATTGATAATTCAGATATAGTGATCATAAACACCTGCAGTTTTATAAGAGATGCCGTAGAAGAATCCATTGAAGAAATTCTTAATCTGGTAAAATTAAAGAAAGAAGGAAAGATAAAGTACATAATAGTAACCGGATGTCTCCCTCAGAGATATAAAGATGACAATCTTAGTCAGGAACTCCCCGAAGTCGATGCTTTTTTAGGAGTAGAAGATTTTTTAGATATTGATAGCGTGATAAAAAATGTTTTGCAAGGCAAACAAATCTATAGAATATGTCCTGAACCTAAATTTATTTATAACCATAATACCCCTCGAACTATTTTAACCCCTCAGCATTACGCCTATATTAAAATATCAGAAGGCTGTCAAAATAATTGTTCCTATTGCCTGATACCTCAACTCAGAGGAAATTATCGCAGTAGAAAGATGGAAGATATAATTGACGAAGTAAAAATGCTTTCTGAAAAACAAAATCTTTCTGAGATAATTTTAATTGGCCAGGATATAACTTTATACGGAATCGATCTCTATGGAGAATATAAATTGGCTGAATTGCTGAAAAAACTTTCTCTTCTCGAATTAAATAATTTGAAGTGGATAAGACTTTTATATACCCATCCTGCTCATTATAATGAAGAGTTAATCGAAGTAATAGCCAGTTATCCTAAAATATGTTCTTATCTGGATTTACCTTTACAGCATATAAGTGATAGAATGCTAAAAAGAATGAATAGGCCAATTAAAAAAAGATATATTATTTCATTAATTAATAAATTAAGAGATAGAATTTCGAATTTAACCTTGCGTACTACTCTTATGGTGGGATTCCCCGGTGAAACTGATAAGGAATTTGAGGAATTATTGAATTTTGTGAAGAAATTTCGATTTGAAAGGTTAGGGACTTTTATTTTTTCCCGAGAAGAGGGAACTCCGGCTTATAAGTTTCCTCAACAAATTCCTATGCGAATTAAGAAGGAGCGCTTAAAAGAATTAATGCTAACTCAGCAGTCGATTTCAAAAGAGATAAACAGTTCTTACGTGGGGAAGGAAGTGGAGGTATTAATTGATGAAATACAAAGGGAGTTGCCGAAAACTGCCATAGGACGGACTAAAGGAGATGCTCCGGAAATAGATGGAAAAGTTATAATAAGGGGAGATAAGACCCAAGTCGGAAAATTCATAAAAGTGAAAGTGACAGAAGCTTCCGAATATGATTTAGTTGGAGAGATTAGAAGATAATTGAAAAGTATGTAGGGGGAGGGATTAATTTTGATTAAAGAAAGATTGAAAATATTTAGAGATAAAATAAAAAAAGAAAACAAAGAAATCGAAGGGTTCTTGGTTACCAATCTGAAAAATTTAAATTACTTATCCGGATTTGACGGGGAAGGGTTTGCTCTGATTGGGGCCAGTGGTAAAAATTATCTGTTGACTGATTCACGCTATACCGAACAAGCTCAAAAAGAAAGCCCTGATTTTAAAATAATAACTGATGAACCGAAGAAAAAGAATGCACGGATATTAACATTAAAAAAGATATTGGAAAAAGGTAAAATAAAAAAAATTGCTTTTGAAAGTAATAATTTAACCTATGCTGATTTTAAAAAATATTCAGATAGTTTTGATTCTATAGTATTTTTACCCACTGATAACATTATCGAAGAGATAAGAATGATAAAAGATAGAGAGGAAATCATTAAAATAAAGAAAGCTGCTCAGATAGCCACAGAAAGCTTAAAGGATGTATTTGAAATGATAGAACCGGGCCTAAGGGAGCTTGATATTGCCTCTGAGTTGGCTTATACTATGAGAAAAAAAGGCGCCCAAAAGGAAGCCTTTGAAACAATTGTGGTTTCCGGCGAAAGATCATCACTGCCGCACGGAAAACCTTCTGAAAAAAAGATCGCCGAAGGGGAGCTTATAACTATTGATATGGGAGCGAATTATCAGAATTATAATTCTGACATAACCCGTACTATAATTATAGGGAAGGAAAACGAAAAACAAAAAGAGATATTTTCAATTGTATTAGAAGCTCAAAAAGCAGCACTTGAATTTTTAAAGCCGGGCGTGAAGTGCAGTGAAGTGGATTCTGTAGCAAGGGATATAATTGAAAAAAAAGGTTATGGAAAATATTTTGGACATGGTCTGGGTCATGGAGTAGGGTTGGATATTCACGAACTACCTAGAGTTTCTTTCAGTGATGATACGGTTTTACAGCCCGGAATGGTAATTACCATTGAACCCGGAATATATTTACCCGAAGTTGGCGGAGTGAGGATTGAAGATTCGATTCTGATAACTGAAGTAGGTTACGAAATATTAACCTGGTTTCCTAAAATATTGAATCTTTAAAAAATATAAGGACGGGTCGGATGAATCCGACCTCTACAATAAAAATAAATGAGGAGGGTATGTATGAGTAATTTAAAGAAAGTAGATCCTGAAATATTTGAAGCCATAAAAAATGAAGAGAATCGTCAAAAGACCACCATAGAATTAATTGCCTCAGAAAATTTTGTTTCTCCGGAAGTATTAGAAGCACAGGGTTCGGTTTTAACTAATAAGTATGCTGAAGGCTATCCGGGGAAGAAATACTATGGTGGATGCAAATACATCGATGTTGTAGAAAATTTAGCTATAGAAAGGGCTAAAGAAATATTTAAGGCAGATCATGCTAATGTTCAACCTCATTCCGGTTCACAGGCAAATATGGCGGTTTATTTTAGTGTTTTAGAAGTGGGAGACACCATTTTAGCTATGAATCTTTCTCACGGAGGCCATCTTACTCACGGGAGCCCGGTAAATTTTTCTGGTAGATTCTTTAATATTATTCCATATGGAGTAGGGAAAGATACCGGACGAATAGATTATGATAATTTAAGAGATTTAGCCATAAAAAATAAACCAAAATTAATTATCGCCGGAGCGAGTGCCTATCCACGCGAAATAGATTTCTCTGCATTTAGGTCTATTGCTGATGAAGTTGGGGCCTATTTAATGGCGGATATTGCTCATATCGCCGGTTTGATTATTGCAGACCTCCATCAAAATGCTGTACCTCATTGCCATTTTGTTACTACAACTACTCATAAAACCTTAAGAGGTCCCAGAGGCGGTTTAATTTTGTGTAAAGAGGAATATGGTCGAGCAATTGACAAAACTATTTTTCCTGGGATTCAAGGCGGCCCACTAATGCACGTTATAGCAGCTAAAGCGGTCTGTTTTAAGCAAGCAACGACCTCAGAATTTATGAACTATCAGAAACAAATCGTTAAAAATGCTAAAACCTTGGCTGAAAAATTGATAGAATTAGGTTATAATTTAGTATCCGGTGGAACTGATAATCACTTGATGTTAGTGGATTTAAGGAATAAGGGAATTACCGGGAAGCAAGCAGAGAAAGCTTTAGAAGAAGCCGGGATTACTGTAAATAAAAATACTGTTCCTTTTGATCCTCAAAAGCCTATGGTTACCAGCGGAATAAGAATCGGGACTCCTGCAGTAACTACCCGGGGAATGAAAGAGAAGGATATGGAAGTAGTAGCCGATATGATAAACAAAGTCCTGAGTGATACAGAAAATCAGAAAATAAAAGACGAAGTAAGAGAAGAGGTAGAAAGTTTCTGTAAAAAATTTATATAGTAAGGATTCAAATGAAAGGGAGGTTTTATTTTGATTTCTACCAGCGATTTTAAAAGAGGTTTAACTATCGAATTAAATGGAGAAATATACAGTATTGTGGATTTTCAACACGTAAAGCCCGGCAAGGGTGGTGCTTTTGTAAGGACTAAACTTAAAAATTTAAAAACCGGGCTTGTTTTAGACAAAACCTTCAGAGCAGGAGAAAAAATGGAACAAGCTATAATTGATAGGAAAACTATGCAATATCTATATAATGATGGTAATAATTATTGTTTTATGAACAAAGAAAATTATGAGCAAATTTCTTTACTTAAAGAACAGATAAGCGAAATAACCGATTTATTAAAAGAAGGTAATGATGTGGATGTTGTATTCTGCAAAGGAGAACTGGTTGGTGCTGAATTACCAAATTTTATGAGTTTAAAAGTTATTAAAACTATGCCTGGTATAAAGGGAAATACGGTGTCCGGTGCCCTTAAACCAGCTACTTTAGAGACAGGAGCGATAATTCAAGTTCCTTTGTTTGTAAAAGAAGGAGATATAATTAAAATAGACACCAGGGAGAAGAAATACATAGAGAGAGAATAACTTCGTATCGCGTGAATCGTGAATCGTATCTCGTAAAGAAGCAAATAATTGAGGATATTAAAGATTTTGATATTTTTAAATTTGTTTCTCTAACGAGATACGAGATACGAGATACGAGGATGGGGTGAAAAGAATCAATGCAAACTATTAAAACTGATCTGGGAGAAATAAATATTACCAGGGAAACCATCAGGAGTATAGTTAGTTTAAGATTAACTGACGTTAAAGGTGTGGTCGGAAGCAGAAAGTCAATTATAAAAGAGATAACCGATATGTTAAGAGGAGATACGAGCGAAAATGAAACAGAAGAAGCTTCCCGCACTATAAAAGTAGAGATAAAAGATAATAAACCTTTGATAAATTTATTTATTACTATAAAGTATGGTGTAAGGATACCTGATATAGCCTGGGATATTCAGAGTAGAGTTAAAGAAGGTTTAATAAAAAAATTAGGTATAGAGATTAATGAAATAGATATTCATGTTCAAGGGATACAGTTTCCTAAGAAAAGGCAAAGTAAAAAAGATTTAGTCGCTTCAAATTTATTTATAAAAGTTTTCTAAATTAACATTTATTTCAGGAGGAGTAATGGGAGGAAGAAGATTATCCCGAGAAATGGCCTTAAAAGTATTATTTCAAATTGATTTAGTTAGTACTAATATAGACGAAACACTGAAATATACTTTTGAAAATGGTAAATTTTCAGATGAAGTTAAGGAATTTACTCTAATATTAGTTAAAGGAGTGCTGAGTAATTTATCTGAAGTAGATAAGGCAATTAATAACTATACTAACAATTGGTCTTTAGAAAGAATTACTAATATTGATAGAAATATTCTTCGGATAGCAATTTATGAAATATTACACTTAAAAAATATACCGAAAAGCGTTTCTATTAACGAAGCAGTTGAATTAGCCAAAAAATATGGGACAAAAAGTTCTTTTAGTTTTGTAAACGGAGTTTTAGGCAAAATCGATAAAATCGATAAAATATTAAAGAAAATAGATTAAACAATTATGAATAACTATACAGAATCAAAAATATATACAGTTTCCAGGCTTAATAAATACATAAAAAAACTTTTTGAAAATGATTTTAATCTGCAGGATATATGGATATTGGGAGAGATATCCAATTTTAAGCTGCATTCTTCAGGACATATGTATTTTGTGCTTAAAGACAAGGAAAGCCAAATTAGATGTGTAATGTTTAGAGGGAACAATTATAATTTACGATTTATGCCAGGGGATGGAATGAAGGTTAAAGTGCGAGGGGATGTTAGTGTCTATGAAAAAAGAGGAGAATATCAACTGTATGTAAAAGAACTTATTGAAGCTGGGAAAGGTGAACTTTATTTAGCTTTTGAGAGACTGAAAACAAAACTCAAAGATGAAGGGCTTTTTTTAGAAGAAATTAAAAAGAAATTGCCGCTCATTCCGCAAAATATTGCGGTTATAACTTCTCCTACCGGAGCAGCAATTAGGGATGTTATAACTATTTCATTGAGAAGATTTCCTAATCTTTCAATTTTAGTTGTTCCTTCCCTGGTGCAAGGGACATTCGCCGCTCAGGAAATTGCTAAAAAGATAGATTTTTTAAATAAATATTTTAAGGATTTAGATTTTATCATAATTGGCCGAGGTGGAGGTTCATTAGAAGAGCTATGGGCTTTTAATGAAGAAGTTTTAGCTCGCAGCATCTATAACTCTAAAATACCTATAGTTTCTGCGGTAGGCCACGAAACAGATTTCACTATTTCAGATTTTGTGGCTGATCTGCGTGCTCCCACTCCCTCTGCCGCAGCAGAAATGACTATACCGGATAAAAATAATCTGATAAATAATCTAAGTTTATTAAAAAGCAAGATAACCAGAGCAGTTAAAAGAAACTTTGAGTTAAAAACAGAAAATATAAATTCTATAAGTAGAAGCCTTAAATATCAGGGACCGGAAAACAAAATTAATCAATATTATCAATATATCGATGAATTTAGTGCTCGTTTGAATTCAAGGATTAAGCACCTGGTAGAATTATATGAAGAAAGGGTAAAAAAAGATTCCCAAAGACTGGATTCGTTAAGCCCCTGGGCGGTAATTGAAAGAGGATATAGTATCTGTAGAAAAATACCCGGTAAAGAGATTATTAAAAGATTGGAGCAAATCGAAGTTGGCGCAAAAATCGAAGTCATCATAAGTGATGGTAAGATATTGAGTAAAGTAGAAAAAAAGGAGGCTGTTTCAAATTGAAAAGCAAGAAAAGAATAGAAGATATTCCTTTTGAAGAATATTTAAGGAAATTAGAAAAAATCGTGCACAAATTAGAACAAGGTGAATTAACCTTAGACGAATCAGTAAAGGCCTATGAAGAAGGAATGAATATATCAAAAATATGTTTGGAAAAACTGAATAAAACTAAAAAGAAAATAGAACAATTAGTAATCGAGGGTGAAGAGAATTATTCAACTAAACCTTTTTCTGAAAAAAAGGGAGAAGATACAATTAATGAATTTTAAAAAATATCTGGAAAATAAAAAAAATATCATAGATAAAGCTTTAGATGAATATTTACCGCTGGAAGAGAACCCACCTTCGATTATTCACAAAGCAATGCGCTATAGTGTTTTTGGCGGAGGGAAGAGAATTAGGCCAATTTTAACTTTGGCAACAGCTGAATTGTTTGGAAGAGATACTGAAAGTGTAATAAAGGCAGCTTGCGGAATTGAATTAATTCATACTTTTTCATTAATCCATGATGATCTCCCTTGTATAGATAATGATGACTTCAGACGGGGGAAGCCAAGCAATCATAAAGTATTTGGAGAAGCAATAGCATTATTAGCAGGGGACGCCCTTTTAGTTTCCGGATTTGACTTAATTATTAAAAATTCGGAAGTTAAAGAAATAAAAAAACGGTCTATTTTAAAAATGATAAAAGAAACATCCTTTTATGTCGGAACTGAAAACATGTTGGGAGGACAAGTAGAAGACATAACCTTGAAGAATGAAGATATCACAAAAGCAGATTTAATTAATCTATACATGAAAAAAACTGCTGCCTTAATTTGTCTTTCTATTAGGGCAGGAGCAATATTATCCGGGGCAAACCAAAGGCAACTTAAAGCTTTAACCAAATATGGTGAAAATATAGGATTGGCTTTTCAAATTGTTGACGATATGCTTGATATTATGCAAGACCAAAGGGATACGGGAAAACCTACTTATGCTAATAAATTTGGGATGAAAGAATCAAAGAGCGAAGCCGAAAGATTAATTAAGGAAGCAAAAAAGTCTTTAAAAATATTCAATCAAAAAGCCGATACATTAAAAAGTTTAGCTGATTATCTGTTAACGAGAAAAAGATGAAAGAAGTATATCGTATGTCGTATATCGTATTTCGTATATCGTATGTCGTATATCGTATATCGTTAAAAAGAAAGAAATCAAAAGATAGATTAGTATATAGTAAAGAAAATAGTATCCATGAACCAGAATACGATTCTCTTTATCTGTAAACCATAAACTAAAAACCGATAACTAATTTAACTGGTAAACAGGGTAACTGGATAACTAATACGATATACGAAATACGATATACGAAATACGATATACGACATACGATATACGAAAATATTGGAGGAAAAATGTTTAGAGCGAACAATAGAAAATATAATGAAATAAGACCTATGAAGATTACCAGGAATTACATTAAATATGCTGAAGGATCCACCCTTATGGAAATGGGGGATACTAAAATAATATGTACCGCTTCGGTTGAAAATAAAGTCCCTTTATTTTTAAGAGGGAAAAAAAGCGGTTGGATTTCAGCCGAATACTCTATGATTCCCCGAGCAAATCAAATTAGAAATATTAGGGATTCGATAAAAGGCAAGATAAGTGGAAGGTCTTCTGAGATTCAAAGACTAATAGGGAGATCTTTAAGATCGGTAGTAGATTTAATGGAATTAGGAGAGAGAACTATATGGATAGACTGTGATGTAGTACAAGCCGATGGTGGAACCAGAACTTCAGCAATTATTGGTTCTTTCATTGCTTTATTTGATGCCTTAAATTATCTAAAAGCTGAAGGACAAATAATTGGTATTCCTATAAAAGATTATGTAGGGGCAATTAGCGCGGGAATAGTTGACGGAGAAATGTTATTAGATTTAAATTTTGAAGAAGATTCTCATGCTCAAGTCGATCTAAATATGGTAATGACTGAAAAAGGAGAGATAATAGAAATTCAAGGTACGGCTGAAGGCAAGCCTTTTTCTAAAAGAAATTTACAGGAATTGATTAAATTGTCAGAGACAGGAATAAAACAGATAATTGAAAAGGAAAAGAAAATATTGGGAGACATATGTTAGAAATACTTATTGCTACAAATAATTTAGGCAAAGTTAAAGAAATAAAAGATATTTTAGACAGTCCTGAAATAAAAATAATAACTATGAAAGATTTTCCTCATCTTCCGAAGATAGAGGAAGATGGTAAAACCTATCAAGAAAATGCTTTTAAGAAAGCCAGGGAGATTTCAGAGTATACCGGTAAAATATGTTTAGCAGATGATTCAGGATTAGAAATTGATTATTTAAAAGGAAAGCCGGGGATATATTCTTCAAGATGGGGAAATAGTGATGAAGAGCGTATAAATAAAGTACTTAATTTATTAGAAAATATTCCCATAAATAAAAGAAACGCGAAATTTGTTTGTGTTGTAGTACTTGTTTTTCCGGATGGTAAAATATATACGGTTAAGGAAGAATGTAAGGGAAGTATTACCTTTAGCCCAAAAGGTGAGTATGGTTTTGGTTATGATCCTATTTTTTTAGTTCCCGGATATAATAAAACTTTTGCAGAATTAGGAGATAAGATTAAGAACAAGATAAGCCATAGGGGTAAAGCAATGAGAAGGATGGTTGAGATAATAAAAGAAATTAGCGTATAGCGTACAGCGTTTAGCGTATAGAATTAGTTAGCTGGTTAGTTGGTTACCTGGTTGAATTAGTCGTTAGTATAGGATAGAGAAAAATAATAGACTGCGAAAGCGTATTTAGCGAAAAACGAAAAGCGTAAAACGCAAAACCATAGCTCAAAACTTAAAATTTAAATATATATCTCGAATAGTTAATTAATTTCAATCTTAATTGGAGAATTGGGGAATCGGTAAATTGGTTAATTTTTGCTGTTTTATAATTGACTTATATATATATTTCTTATATAATAGCTTTTGTTTCGGGGTGTAGCGCAGTTTGGCAGCGCACCTGCTTTGGGAGCAGGGGGTCGGAGGTTCAAATCCTCTCGCCCCGACTTTGCGGGAATAGCTCAGTTGGTAGAGCACTAGCCTTCCAAGCTAGTTGTCGCGGGTTCGAGACCCGTTTCCCGCTCCAATGTAATATCTCGCGCCTGTGGCTCAATAGGATAGAGCAACGGACTTCTAATCCGTAGGTTGGGGGTTCGATTCCCTCCAGGCGCGCCATTTTAAAATAAAATATGGTGGGCGTAGCTCAGACTGGTTAGAGCCCTGGATTGTGGCTCCAGAGGTCGGGGGTTCAAATCCCCTCGCTCACCCCAGATTACCAATTTGCGCTCGTAGCCCAATTGGATAGAGCTGCGGACTTCGGATCCGATGGTTGGGGGTTCGAGTCCCTCCGAGCGCGCCAAGCATAATAGTAGAATTTCACTAAAAAATATAGTATTATGTAGTTAATGTAAACTTTTTTCTATCTTTTCCTTCTCTTTTTTAACTCGATACTATATTTTGTATAAGCATTTAATATTTTTAATTTGTGGGCCGTTAGCTCAGGTGGTAGAGCACCTGACTTTTAATCAGGGTGTCACAGGTTCGAGTCCTGTACGGCCCACCAAAAAATAAAAATGCGAGGGTGGTGGAATTGGTAGACACGCTGGATTTAGGATCCAGTGGGTAACTCCATGCGGGTTCGAGTCCCGCCCTTCGCACCAAAAAATACGATAAGAAAATATAAGTATTTTAATTTATGAAATTTGTAAAATTTAGTTAAAATAGATAAAAACAGCCGCAAATAATTTTGCGGCTTTGTTGCAATTGTAGAATAAGACTAGCGTATAGCGTGTAAAATTAGTTAGTTGGTTAGTTAGTTATCTGGTTGGCTGGTTAAAGAAATAGAGGACAGAATCCAGAAATTAGGAGACAGAAATAAGAAAAAGAAATGTCATTGCGAGCGATAGCGAAGCAATCCCAAGTCTTTACAAATCAAGGGATTGCTTCGGTCGCTTCGCTCCCTCGTAATGACGGAGGAAAATGTAAAAGTATTTAGAAAACGAACTACTGGTTAATAGGGTAACTAGTAAATTGGTAGACTAATTAATCGATAAATTGGAGAATCGGTTAATCGGTTAATCTGTGAATTGGAGAATTGGCTAATCGGGGAATTATTATATTGTCGGAGGTTATATGTAATGGTAAAAGTAGAAATTACGACGCAAAAAGAAAATGAAGTGAAACTTAAGATCGAAATGGACAAGTTAAAAGTAAATAGTAATTTAGATAAAGTATACAATGATACATCTTATAAAATAAAAATACCAGGATTCCGAAAGGGTAGAATCCCTAAAAATATTTTAAACCTACATTTAGGGAAAGAATATTTTTATGAAAAAACTGCTGAAAAATTAATTCCGGAATGTTATCTCGAAGCTATAAACAAAAATAATATCCAACCAATAAATCAACCGGAAATCAAGGTAATACAAATAGAAGAAGATAAACCATTAATATTTGAGGCAACTGTTCAAGTAAAACCGGAAGTAAAACTGGGCTCTTTTGATAAAATTAGTATTCAAAAGGAAGATATAAAAGTTACAGATAGTGATATAGAAAACGAAATAATAAGAATTCAAGAAAATTTAGCTCAATTAAAAGTCGTTAAAGACCGTAAAGTAAAAGAAGGCGATTTTCTGGTAGTTGATTCCGAAGGATATATTGAGGGAAAAGTAGTAGAAGGAAGTAAGGTTAAAAAACAAATTATTCAATTAGGAAAAAATATGCCACCTGAATTTAATAAGAAACTTGTAGGCTGTTCGGCAGGAGATAAAAAAGAGATAAAGGTTTTAGTTCCCAAGGATGTTAAGGATAAAAAAATAGCAGGTAAAGAAATTATCTACAAGGTAAAAGTAATTGAAATAAAAGAAAAAGAGCTACCTGAATTAAATGAAGATTTTGTTAAAACAGTGGGTAATTATAAAACTTTAGATGATTTTAAAAAAGATATTAAAGATAAATTAGAGAAACAAATTGAAACGGTGAATAAAAATAATTATGAACGTAAATTATTAGAAAAAGTAACGGATATTTGTGAAGTAAAAGTTCCAAAAGTATTAATTGAAAGAGAAATGGAATATATGATGAAATCTTTAGAAGATGATTTAAAATCTAAAGGTTTATCTTTACAGGATTATTATAAGAGTATTAAGACTGATGACGAAAAAGTTAAAAAAGAATATGAAATTGTCGCAGAAAAAAGGATAAAGCAAGAATTAGTTTTAGATAAAATTAGTCAAGTAGAGAATCTTCAAGTTACTGAAAAGGAAGTTAAAGATAAAATTAAGATTCTTGCTAAAGAGATGAAACAAGATCCTTTAAAAGTGGAAGCTACTTTCAAAAAAAATAACAATTTAGACGGTCTAAAAGAAAGTATAAAAAGAGAAAAAGTAATCAATTTTTTAAATAAACAAATAAAAACAATAAATTCTAAAAAGGAGGACAAATCCAAATGACTTTAGTTCCTATTGTAGTAGAGCAAACTCCTCGAGGGGAGAGATCATATGATATTTATTCACGCTTACTAAAAGATAGAATAATATTTTTAGGAACAGAAATAGATAACGCGACAGCTAATACTATAATTGCCCAATTATTATTTTTGGAAGCAACTGACCCTGATAAGGATATTTTTATCTATATTAATAGCCCTGGTGGTTCCGTAAGTTCTACTATTGCTATTTATGATACTATCCAATATATAAGATCTGATGTTGCGACCATATGTATAGGTATGGCTGCAAGCGGTGCGGCTTTAATCTTAGCTTCGGGTACAAAGGGGAAGAGGTTTGTATTGCCTAATTCAAGGGTTATGGTTCATCAGCCATTAGGTGGAGCGCAGGGTCAGGTTACAGATATCGAGATACAGACTCGAGAGCTGAAAAGAATTAAAGATACCATAAACAAAATATTAACTTACCATACCGGCCAGAAATTTGAAAAAGTTGAGAAGGATACTGATAGAGATTTCTATATGACTGCTCAAGAATCTAAAGAATACGGATTGGTTGATGAAGTAATTAAAAGTAAAGAAGAAGCAGTAAAATAGCGTATATCGTATATCGTATATCGTATATCGTATTAAGATGAAAACAAAATAGATGAAAAAATAGTATATCGTATGTAGAATGGGAGAAAAATGGAAGAAAAAATAAAAAGTTTTAAAGATTTAAGAATTTGGCAAAAAGGGATAGAGATCGTTACTGATATTTACACACTAACTAAGAAATTTCCCAAAGAAGAATTGTTCAGTTTAACTTCACAATTAAGACGTTCTGCAATTTCCATTCCTTCTAATATTGCCGAAGGATTTAAAAGGTTTCACAATAAAGAGTATAAACAATTTTTGTTTATCACTTTAGGAAGTTGTGCTGAATTAGAAACACAGATAATTATTGCAAAAGAGTTAAAATATATAAATGAAATTGAAGAAGCAAAACTGGCTGAAAAATTAGATCACATTAGTAGAATGACTTCAAGTTTGATCAAAAAGCTTTAACGATATACGAAATACGAGAAAAGAGAGGAGTTGAAAATTAATGAATTGTTCGTTTTGTGGTAAAAGTCAAGATGAAGTATATAAAATAGTTGCAGGTCCTGGTGTTTGTATATGTGATGAATGTATTAAAGTATGTAATGATATTATATTAGATAGAAGAAAGAGAGAAGACAAGTCATTTGATTTAAGCAATGTCCCTTCCCCTAAAGAAATTAAAAGTTTTTTAGATGAATATATAGTAGGACAAGATAAGGCAAAAAAAATACTTTCAGTTGCCGTATACAATCACTACAAAAGAATCAAAAGTAATAATAATGATAGATTAGATAAAAAAGATAAAAAAATAGATAAGACAAGGGAAGAGAGGGAAGAGATAGAATTAGAAAAGAGCAATATTCTGTTAATCGGTCCTACTGGGTGTGGAAAGACCTTGTTAGCCAAGACTTTAGCTAAAAAACTAAATGTACCATTTGTTATTGCTGATGCTACAACTTTAACTGAAGCGGGATATGTAGGTGATGATGTAGAAAATATTTTGTTAAATTTACTGAGGGTAGCAGACAACGATATAAATTTAGCCCAAAAGGGAATAATATATATAGATGAAATTGATAAAATAGCCCGTAAATCTGAGAATCCATCAATAACCAGAGATGTATCGGGAGAGGGAGTACAGCAAGCTCTTTTAAAAATTATAGAAGGTACGGTTGCAAGCGTACCACCTTACGGAGGGAGAAAGCACCCGCAAGAAAAGAATATTCAGATAGATACCAAGGAAATATTGTTTATTTGTGGGGGAACTTTTGAGGGATTAGAAAGCATAATAAATTACCGAATGGGCAAAAATAATATTGGATTTAAAGCAGATATAAAAAGTAAGAATAATAAAGAAAGAAATTATAAATTAATGGAAAATGTTTTACCGGAAGATCTTATAAAGTATGGCTTAATTCCCGAATTAGTTGGGAGATTACATATAGTTTCTACGTTAGAAGCTTTAAATAAAGACACATTAATAAAAATATTAACCCAGCCCAAAAATGCTATAGTAAAACAGTATAAAAAGATATTTAAATTAGAAGGTGTGGAACTTAATCTTACCTCCGGAGCTTTAGAGGCTATCGTGGAAGAAAGTATAAAAAGAAAAATAGGAGCAAGGGGCTTGCGTTCAATTATGGAAGATTCAATATTAGATATAATGTACCAGATACCTTCGGAGAAAAATATTGAAAAATGCACTATTAACAAAGAAGTTGTGAAAAAGAGACAGATGCCTGAAATAAAAAGATATAGAGAGGGTTTAAGAAAAGAAACAGCGTGATCCCGTATCCCGTATCTCGTGAACCGTATCTCGTTAAGAAAATAAAAGATGAAAACTATAATTGATTATTATCGCGTGTCGCGATGCGAAAGAAAAAAAGGGAGATTGAATATTCTACATGAATAACAAAAATATAAAAAGCTTAGACAAAAATATACTACCTTTATTACCACTAAGAGAATTAGTTGTTTTTCCCAATATGATTATTCCTCTTTTTGTTGGGAGAGAACAATCTGTTAATGCTTTAGAAGAAGCAATAAATTTAAAAAGCTTAATATTTATTGCAGCTCAGAGAGATCCAGAGGTAGAAAAACCAAAAGTTGAAGATATATATTCTATCGGAACAATTGCCAAGATAGTACAAATCTATAAACTACCAGATGATACCATAAAAATATTAGTGGAAGGACTCGGTAGAGCAAAAATCAAAAATGCAGAGAGATTTAATAATTTTCTTAAAGTACAAGTAGAAAAAATAAAAGTTAAAAACGGTAAAAATCTAAAAATAGAAGCCTTAATGAGATTGACAATCAATAGATTCGAACAATATTTAAAATTAAACAATAGATTACCTTCTGAAATGATGCTGTCAATAAAGAATATTGAAAAACCAGATAAATTAGCCGATATAATTGCTTCAAATTTAATTTTAAAGGTAAAAGAAAAACAAAATTTGTTAGAAATAGTTAATCCTTTGGAAAGACTGGAGAAATTAATTGTTATATTAAAAAAAGAGATAAGTATTTTAGAATTAGAAAAAAAGATACGAGAAAGAGTAGAAGTAAAATTAGAAAATTACCAAAAAGATTATTATCTAAAAGAGCAATTAAAAGAAATAAAAAAAGAATTAGGAGATAATGAAGAAAATATTTCAGAAGCTGATGAATTTAAAGAGAAAATATTTTCTCTGAAACTTACCAAAGAAGTGGAAGAGAAGTGTATCAAAGAAACAAATCGTTTAGAAAAAATACCGCTTTTATCTGCCGAGAGCGGGGTAATAATAAATTATTTAGAATGGATCATATCCCTCCCCTGGAACGAAAAAACTAAAGAGAAATTAAATATAAAATTAGTAAAAAATATTTTAGATAAGGACCATTATGGTTTATTAGATATTAAAGAAAGAATTTTAGAATACTTAGCAGTTAAAAAATTGAGCAATAAACAAATAGGGACAATTTTGTGTTTAATAGGGCCTCCGGGAGTAGGCAAGACATCATTGGCGAAATCAATAGCCCGGGCAATGGGTAGAAAATTTGTAAGAGCTTCTTTGGGAGGCGTACGAGACGAAGCAGAGATACGCGGACACAGAAAAACTTATATAGGTTCTATGCCGGGAAGAATTATCCAAGGGATAGTTAACGCAAAGACTAAGAATCCTGTTTATTTATTGGATGAGATCGATAAAATGAGTACAGATTTTAGAGGTGATCCCGCTTCTGCTCTTTTAGAAGTATTAGACCCTGAGCAAAACAACACTTTTAGAGACCATTATTTAGAAGTACCTTTTAACCTTTCTGAGGTAATGTTTATCACCACTGCTAACAATGAAGATGAAATACCTTATTCTTTGAGAGACAGGATGGAGATGATTAACATTCCTGGTTATACTGAGTATGAAAAATTACAGATTGCCCAGTTATTTTTATTACCAAAACAATTAAATAATCATGGCTTTAAAAAAGATGATATAGAGGTATCAGAAAAGGCAATGAAAAAAATAATCAAAGAATATACTCGTGAAGCAGGAGTAAGGGGCTTAGAAAAAGAAATATCATCTATATGTAGAAAGGTTGCTTTAAACGTAGTTTATTTTAAAAAGAATAAAAATAAAAGAGTTAGAATCAGCCTAAAAAACTTAGAAAATTATTTGGGAATACCCAAATATAAAATTGATAAAATTGAAAAAGAAGATGCTATTGGTTTGGCAACAGGTTTAGCCTGGACTGAAATCGGCGGAGAAGTATTATCAGTGGAAACTATAGTAATGCCCGGAAAAGGCAAATTAACCCTTACCGGACAACTGGGAGATGTTATGCAAGAATCAGGGAAAGCTGCCTTAACCTACGCTCGTTCTCGAGCAGCAAAAT
Organism: Candidatus Atribacteria bacterium; assembly: GCA_003451675.1. The sequence continues at coordinate 11,027 of DMCY01000110.1, read as the reverse complement.
TTAAGATAGATAATAAGTTTTACGAAAATTGTGATATTCATGTTCATATTCCAGAAGGAGCGATTCCTAAGGATGGTCCATCTGCTGGTATAACAATGGCTACTTCTTTAATTTCTTCACTTACCGAGATTCCGATTCGAAAAGATGTAGCAATGACTGGCGAAATTACCCTAAGAGGAAGGGTTTTACCGGTAGGAGGCTTAAAGGAAAAAATACTTGCCGCTTATCAATCTGGTATTAAAACTATTATAATTCCTAAAGATAATTTTAATAATTTAGAAGATTTACCTAATGATATTAAAAAAAGGTTAAAATTTATTATGGTAAATAATTTAGATGAAGTTTTAAAAAACGCCCTTACTAGAAGCCCTTTTTAGGATTATAAGAACAGTATATAGTATCGAGTATATAGTGTATAGTGAAGAGAGGAGAAGGCTGCAAGTTTCAAGATGCAAGTGCTTATAATTGACCGATTGACCGATTTACCAATTCTCCAATTAATTCAGTATACCGGTTTTCCGGTCAATTAAGCTTACTAGTTGGCCAGTTAAAATAATTGTTAGCGAATAGTTTAGCGTATAGCGTACAGTATTTAGCATTACGGCGTTGCCGTGATGAAAAAAAAGCTGCGTTAGGTACACCCAAAAGGAATAAAGAAAGATAGATTCCCGTTCCCCGATCAGGTCGAGGACAAGCTTCACGGGAATGACATTGAATTTTTGTTAGTTTTAATTAAATAAATGACTTGACCAAATAAACAAGTATTTTGTTATTTTTTCTTAATTGGTTAATTGGTGGATTGGAAAATTGGGGAATTAGTATTTTTTTTGACTTATAATCTTACTTATAGTAATATATGTTAAAATTAAGAGAAAAGTTTTAAGGGGAAGAGTAGAATAAAGTTGGCTATAATTTTGTTCGAAAGTCATCCCTAAGCTGTTAATCTGAAAAACAAGAGTAGGATTAACCGATAGTTACGTTATAACTTAAACATTGAGAGCCTGTTTAATATAGATATTATAGAATATTCTTAGACAGGAATTAAGGTGGTACCGCGGATAGACTCCTTTCGTCCTTTTGAGAAACGAAAGGAGTTTTTGTTTTTAAGCTTAAGGAGGAAAAGATAATGAAAAAAATAGATACTGAAATATCTTCAGTATACAATCCTAAAAAAGTTGAAGAAAAATGGTATAAATTCTGGTTAGAAAAAGATTATTTTAAAGCAAAATATAATAATAAAGAAAATAATTTTTCTATCGTTATACCCCCACCCAATGTTACAGGATCATTGCATATCGGACATGCTTTAAATAATACTTTACAAGATATTTTAATTAGATGGAAAAAAATGGAAGGCTACAATACTCTTTGGCTGCCAGGGACTGACCATGCCGGAATTGCTACTCAAAATGTAGTAGAAAGAGAAATTGCTAAAGAAGGGAAAAGCAGATACGATTTAGGAAGAGAACAATTTGTAGAAAGAGTATGGAAATGGAAGGAAAAATACGGAAATAATATTGTAAATCAATTAAAGAAATTGGGATGTTCATGCGATTGGTCTCGACAACGGTTTACTTTAGATGAAGGTCTTTCCCGGGCTGTTAGAAAGGTATTTGTACAATTGTATAAAGAAGGACTGATATATCGAGAAAATTATGTAATAAATTGGTGTCCAAGATGCCAGACTGCTCTGGCTGATATTGAGGTTGAATCAATTGAAGAAGATGCAAATTTATATTATATAAATTATCCTATAAAAGATTCTAAAGGTGAGTTTATAACTGTTGCTACTACCCGTCCTGAAACAATGCTTGGTGATACTGCAGTAGCTGTTCATCCTGATGATAAAAGATATAAAAAATTTATTGGAAAAACTGCCATATTGCCTTTAATGAATAGGGAAATACCGATAATAGCTGATAGTTACGTTGACCTTGAATTTGGAACTGGTGCAGTAAAGATAACTCCTGCCCATGATTTAAATGATTTTGAATTAGGCAAACGTCACAACCTTGCCATGATTAATTTATTAAATAGTGACGGTACCATGAATGAACAGGCAGGAAAATTTAAAAATTTATCCGTAACTAAATGTCGGGAAAGAGTTTTGAATGAATTAAGAAAAAAAGGTTTATTAAATAAGATCGAAGAATATAAGCATTCTATCGGTCATTGTTACAGATGTGGAACTATTATTGAACCATATCTTTCGAAACAATGGTTTGTTAAGATGAAAGAAATTGCTGAACCTGCTATTTCTGCTGTAGAGGAGGATAGAATTGAATTTATTCCCTCTCGCTGGGACAAAGTATATTATGAATGGATGAGAAATATTAAAGATTGGTGTATCTCACGTCAGTTATGGTGGGGACATCGTATCCCGGTCTGGTATTGTCAAGATTGCGGAGAGGTAATGGCAGAAACTGAAGATCCTACGATCTGCAAAAAATGTGGAAGCCATAATTTAGTACAAGATCCGGACGTTTTAGATACCTGGTTTAGCTCTGCTTTGTGGCCTTTTTCTACCTTAGGCTGGCCAGAAGAAACAGAAGATTTAAAATGTTTCTATCCGACATCAGTATTAGTTACCGGTTTTGATATTATTTTCTTTTGGGTGGCTCGAATGATAATGATGGGCTTAAAGTTTCGCGGTGAAGTTCCATTTAAGCAAGTTTATATAAATCCCCTAATTAGAGATGCAGAAGGTAAAAAGATGAGTAAATCAAAAGGGAATGTTTTAGATCCTTTAACTGTGATTGATGAATATGGCGCTGATACTCTACGTGTTACCCTTGCCTCTCTAACTATTCAGGGAAATTATATTTGTCTTTCTGAAGAGAGAATTAAAGGATTTAGAAATTTCACTAATAAAATATGGAATGTATCAAGATTTTCTATAATGAATCTCGAAGATTTCGATATTGACAAAATAGAAAAAGATAAATTAAAAATGACATTAATTGATAAATGGATAATCAGCAAGTTAAATGAAACAATAAAAAAAACCACTGAGTGTCTTAATGAATATAAATATGGAGAAGCCGCCAAAATAATTTATGAATTTACCTGGAACGAGTTTTGTGATTGGTATATAGAATTCATTAAACCAAGATTATATCAAGAAGAGGATGCGATAGAAAAACGAACTTCTCAATATATTCTGTGGTTTGTTTTAGAAAATACCTTAAGGCTTTTGCATCCCTTTATGCCTTTTATAACTGAAGAAATATGGCAAAAGCTGCCTCATAAAGGGGAAAGTATTATGGTTTCACCCTGGCCAGGATACAAAGAAGAATATGAGAATAAAGATGCAGAAAACAAGATGGAAAAAATAATGAGTATTATTAAAGCTATCCGAAATATTAAGTCAGATATGAATATTCCGTATAACAAAAAAATCGATTTATATTTAAATATTAACGAAAAAGATAAAATAAACTTAATAATAGAAGAAAATATTTGTTATATCGAAACTATGATTAAAACAAAATCGTTAGAAGTAGGAAAGGGGATTAAAAAACCAGAGTATTCGGCTACAGCTGTTTTAGAAGGGGTTGAAATATTTATTCCCTTAAAAGGTATAATAAATATTTCAGAGGAGATAGCCCGTTTAGAGAAAAAATTAAATAAAGTAAATAGTGAGCTTAATGTAATTTTCAAAAAAATAAATAATAAAGATTTTCTATCCAGGGCCCCGGAAGATATTGTTAAAAAAGAAAGAAATAAAGCAAATGATTTAAGAGATATTAAAGAAAGATTAGAAAATAACCTAAAATCCTTATATAGTAAATAGTCGTTAGTCGTTAGTGAATAGTATTTAGCAAAGAAAATAAAAAAGAGAAAGAAGTAGGGGCTTGATTTATCAAACCTGCTTGTAAAATTATCAAAACTGAGATTGCCACGCTCCGATAAATCGGAGCTCGCAATGACAAATAAATCAAATTAATTGTTTATTTTTCTTGTCTTGAATGTTAGGTTTTATTTAATAATTTCTTATTAACAATATATGATATACGAATTAATCTTTTATTTTCTTAACCAACTAACTAAGTAACCA